>JBMZAL010000063.1:0-7479 GCA_049611325.1 Flavobacteriales bacterium | reverse complement strand
CCAGCTCGGGAAGCAGTGGCGGTGCTGGCCCTGCCCAAAGGCGCACGCGTCGAAATCTCAATGATTGCACAAAAGGGCTAATCAAACAATCACAACATCATGTTTTTCAAGAAGTTCCTATACTATATCAACCCTCTCAACTTGTTCAAAAAGGACACGGAATCAGGGTTGAATCTTCGCATGATGCACGGCATCAACAAGATCAGTTTCTTCGCCTTTCTGGTGTGTCTTGCGGTGATGCTGTACCGCTGGTACGCCCGCTCGTAAAACGTCCGACCCGTCAGAACAACAGCTTGCCGTCGGAGCCTCGCGCCTCCAATTTGAGGTCGCGCAACAAGGCCGACTTCACGTTCAAGCGCAGAGAAAAACTCTGCCGGACCCCAAAGGGAATCCAGTTGAACGACAGCTCCCAGCAGTGCAAATCCACGTAGAAGTTCAAATTGGTCGGCGTAAACTCACGTCGGGCCAAGTCGTACCCCGTGGTGACATCCAATTTGTAGCGCTTCAACACGTTCACGCTCCCTCGGGCACTCAAGGCATGCGTCACCACGCTCGTGTCCCTTTGCAGCTCTGAGGCCCACTGACGGGATAGGTTGACGTTGTAGTCCAACCGCGCGTTCCAAGGCGTGCCTGCATCCTGGGCAGACTTGAAACTCGTTCCCATGGCCCCCGTGACGCGCTTCAACCGAACCAATCCTTGGCCTTGAGACGCCAAAAAGGTGTCGATGACCTGGCCCGTCAACGTGTCGCGTGCATACGCCGTGTGGGTCGCGTTGACATTGACATTCACCCGGTTGAACAGGCTGGTGAATGCCCGAGTTTGAAAGTCCGAAAGCTTCAGGGAATCTGCCACGAAGTTGAAATTCCCCGAGGTGCTCAGGTTGTCCAAAATCTTCACCTTCTTCAACTCCCCCGTTTCGCGGTCGGCGACCTTGGCTTCGATGTTTTGGCTCAACCCAAAATTCAAGGAACCCGCTTCCCGAAGATCGTTGGGCACATACCGGCCCAGGGCATAGGGATTCCACCCCACTTCCCCCGCATCGGTGACCAAGCTTTGCTCGCGCATTCGCTCCGGGTTGTAACTCACCCCCAGGCTCGGGGCCAAGACGTGACGCACGGCCTTCACACGGCCTTCCCCAGGCATGTTGAATGTGCCGTAAAAGCGCGTGCTCGCGGTCACCCCCAAACGCCATTCGTTGGCCGATTGAAATCCCCGAAGCGTGTCGTTCACAAAGGCCGTGGAGTCCTCCGTCACCTGCACCTCCGACACGTCCAACGACTGGAAGGAATCGTACTGGTCGTAGGTGAACGATGGAGACAATGAAACGAAACCAACACTTGAACTGGATGTCAATTTTAACTTGTGCTTCAGTCCATTGCGTATTTTCAAACTTGACCATTCCTGTGCACCAAACGCGCTGTCTGCTCCCTGAATGGTGTTCTCCATTTGGGTGCTGTACGTGACGGCCACCCCATCCAAGAGTGCCGACTTTCCGGCATCCAATCCCACGAGTTTGGACAGGCTTGTCCGCTGCATGTTCAAGGAAAGCGAGGGCACGGTCAAGGTCACATTTCCCGTCAGCGAATTCTGGTTGTGCCGCGCACTGATGTTGGTCGAAAATGGCGTCCGCGGCACCTTGGCCGTCCACTGCAAACTCGACTGGAAGGTGTTGGACAAATACTCCTCCTGGGTGCTGTTCAGGTTTTGCTGGAAGTTGCCCGACGACCCAAAATTCACCGAGGCATTGAAGCGCGAGTTGGGACGCGCCCGTGGGTCTTGGCTGTGGCTCCATCGCACGAAAAAGTTGTTGGACAACCCAAAGCCCGGCGTGCCTGCAAACCCCTCACGCTGGCGCTGGTAACTCACGCTGAACGATCCAGTGCTCCGGTAGCGGTAGTTGTAATTCGAGGTCACCCGGGCGGCCCAACTCCCGCCGGTGTAGATGTCGGTCAAGAGTTTGGCATCCCAATGGTCTCCAAGCGGCATGTAGTACCCGAGGTCCTTCAAGAAGAAGCCCAAGTCTCCTCCGTCCCCGTAGCCCGGAAGGAGAATCCCTTGACTCTGCTTCTCGCGCTGCAATGGAAACCACCCAAAAGGCAGGGCCAGCGGCGTCGGAATCTTGCGGAATTTCAGGTACAACGGACCACTCACCACCTTCTCGTTGGGCACCATAATGGCCTTGGTCAGGTGGAAGTGAAAATGGGGGTTGTCGGCGTCGCACGTGGTGAACTTTCCGTCCCGGACGTGCACCGTTTCGTCGGGTTGACGCTTGGCCCGGTCGGCGTGGAAAATGATGTCCTGCTCGGTGGTGACCGCGTGGCGACTCAGGCCTTTGCCCGTTTCGAAGTTGTAGCAAAGCTGATCCTGGCTGAAAGATTGGGGACCGTCTTTGAACTCCGGCCGCCCTACCCAAGCGCCCGTGCTGTCCCGCGTCCCGTAGGCACACACCTCCCCCGCCTCAAGGTCCAACACGATGCGGTGGGCGCGAAGCGTCATTGTACCGCTGACCACTTGGGCCTCCCCAGTCAGGTACGCCAACCCGCTGTCCACCGCGAAATAGATGTCTTGGGCGTCGTACTCCACCACCTCCCCCGGGGCGACCACGTCGTCGGTTTGGGTGGAGTCGGGTGCGGTCGTTTGGGCCCAAAACACGGGGCTTATCAACATCCAAAAAAGGATAATCGAACCTGCCCGCATCGCGCGTCCACAGGGGTGTGCGGTATGTTTGAGAACCGGCATGAAGCAGCGTCCAAAAGTAGCCAAACAACGCGTCATGGCAGCGTGTGTTGCCCTGGTGACCGCATGTGCGGCATTTGCCCCTGCCCCGCCTGCCTTGACCTTGGTGCTCGACGCCGGACACGGCGGCAAGGACCCAGGCAACCTCGGAACGGGGCGCTACACCACAACGGAAAAGGACATCACCTTGGATGTGACCCTCCAACTCGGGGCGTACATCGAAGAAAACCTCCCCGAGGTCAAGGTCATCTACACCCGCAAAGACGACAGCTTCCCTGCCCTTCGTGAGCGGGTGCGAATTGCCAACGAAGCCCAAGCCGACCTGTTTGTGTCCATCCACTGCGACGCCTTCGACAACCCCGGCGCCCGAGGCTCGAGCACCTACGTCATGGGCATGCACAAGAGCGAGGAAAGCCTGCGCGTGGCCATGCGCGAGAATGCGTCCATGTTCAAAGAAGAAGGCTACGAGCGCAACTACGACGGGTTTGATCCCAACGATCCCGACACGTACATCGCCCTCTCGCTGCGCCAAAACGTGAACCTCGACGCCAGCTTGACGCTGGGTGCGGCGATTCAGCAGCAGTTCAAGGAGCGCGTGGGCAGACGCGACCGGGGCGTGAAGCAGGCCGGATTCTACGTCATCTCCTACACCACCATGCCGAGCACGCTGGTGGAATTGGGCTTTTTGACCAACCCCGAGGAAGAAGACTTCTTGCAATCTGGAAACGGCAAAGCCTACATGGCCTCCGCCATCTACCGGGCCTTTCGAGACACCTACCTCGCCTCTCGCTCAGACCTCGAGCAGGAAGCTTCCAGGGCCACGGAAGGCCAATCGGCGGAGGCCGAGAACACGGAAGACGTACCCGTCGAGAACAACGCGTACGTCACAGCCGATGCTTCGGTCGCAGACGACACCGAGAGCGCAGAGAAAGAACCCCTCGAAACCTCCCCCACCTTGGGCTCCGAGGTGTGGTTTGGCGTGCAGATCCTAACTGCGGAATCGGCCTTGCCCCCAGATTCTCCAGATTTGCGCGGGCACTCCGAGGCCAAACCTTACATTCGTCATGGATTGTACAAGTATGTGACGGGCCACCACGCCCACCCCGACCAAGCGCATGAAGCCAAGAAGGCCCTCCGCGCGGAAGGATTTGATGGGGCGTTTGTGGTGGCGTTTGACGGGGAGACCCAAATCCCCATGTCTCGTGCCCGAACCATGCTCAACCTCCCAATGCAGTGAACACACTTCGATCAGAATTCAAAATTGGGGTGCTCGTCGTCGCGGGCATCGTGCTGCTGGTGTTGGGGGTCAATTACCTGAAAGGCTTCAACCCTTTCGCGCAAAGCAACACCTACTACGCTGTGTACGATGACGTGGCTGGACTGGCAGTCAGCAACCCCGTGCTCATCAATGGCTACCAAGTTGGACAGGTTCGACGCATCGAGTTTGTGGAAGGCGGGCAGGGCGAATTGCTCGTGACATTTGGGGTGGAACATCCCAAACTCTTCTTCCCCTCCAACTCCGTGGCCATGATCCACAGCTCGGATTTGTTTGGCACCAAGGCCATCCGCATCGACCGCGGGGACTCCCCTGTGTCCGCCGCTTCAGGAGACACCTTGCTCGACAACGTAGAAGACGACATCGCGGCGCAAGTTGCCAAGCAAATCGAACCCCTGCAGCGAAAGACCACCGACCTCATCAAATCGGTGGAGAAGGTGATTTTGGACATTGAAAGCGTGTTCAGCAGTGAGGCCACGAGCCAACTTCCCGCTGCGCTCGAAAGCGTGCAACGCACCGTGGCGTCGTTGGAAACCACTGCGGCCAACCTCGACAGCACGGTTGCGGAAAACCGCAGCAACTTCAAGCGCGTGATGTCCAACGTTCGGTCCCTCACTTCCACCTTGAATGCGAGCAGCGGCGACCTAACGAACGCCATTTCGAACTTCAGCACCTTGAGCGATTCGCTGTCGCGCATTGAATTTGCAGCGACCATGGCGAAGGCCAACCAAGCGCTGGAGGACGTGAGCGCCATCACAGGCCAAATCGCCGCTGGCGAAGGCTCCTTGGGCAAACTCGTCCAAAGCGACAGCCTCCACGACGGGTTGGTGGCCACCAACCTCGAGCTCCAGCTGTTGCTCGACGACCTCCAAATGCACCCTTGGAAATACGTTCAGGTCAACTTGATTGGACGCAAGCAGAAGTCCGAATTTTCAAAGAAGGACCTCATGCGCCTTCGAGACATCATTGCTGACGAACTTGAAGGCCAAGAGGACGGTTCCTCTTCCAACGACTGAGATCCATGATTGCGCAACTTCTCTTCGCGGTGTGTGTCGCCGCAGGTGCAGGCCTCTTCGCCCGCCGGGTGGCATTCATCCGAAAGAACATCTTGATGGGCCAAGACGTGGACCGCTTCGACCGACCCGCCGACCGCTGGAAGGTGATGGCACGCGTAGCCTTGGGCCAAGGCAAGATGGTCGCCCGTCCCGTGGCAGGCATCATGCACATCCTCATTTACGTGGGCTTTGTGGTCATCAACATTGAATTGCTGGAGATCGTCATCGACGGCTTGTTTGGCACACACCGCGCCTTCGCCGGATTGGGCGGATTGTACGACGTGCTGATTGGCACTTTTGAGGTGCTGGCCGCCTTGGTCGTGCTCGCCTGCATCGTGTTCTTTGTGCGGCGAAACGGCATGGCCCTGGCCCGGTTCAAGTCGCCCGAAATGGGAGGCTGGCCGACGCTGGACGCCAACTTGATATTGATTGCGGAGGTGGTGTTGATGTTTGCCTTCCTGAGCATGAACGCGGCCGACAGCATTGCGCAGGGCCGAGGCCTGGATCACTACATCGTCGCGGGGTCCTTTCCCGTGAGTCAATTCCTCGTGCCCCTGTACGAGGGCATGACCGACGCTGGGGTGGTGGCCGTGGAGCGTGGGATGTGGTGGTTTCACATTTTGGGTATCCTCACATTCTTGGTGTACGTCACGTATTCGAAGCACTTCCATATTCTGTTGGCCTTCCCAAACACGTACTACAGCGACTTGACGGCGCAAGGGGCCATGGACAACATGGCAGCCGTGAAGAAAGAGGTGGATTTGATGATGGACCCCAACGCGGATCCTTTCGCCGCGCCTGCACCGGACGCCGATGCGGCGCCCGTCAAGTTTGGGGCCAAGGACGCCCCCGACCTGAGCTGGAAGCAACTGATGGAAGCGTACACCTGCACAGAGTGCGGACGCTGCACCAGCGAGTGCCCCGCCAACCAAACCGGCAAGCTCCTCTCCCCTCGCAAGATCATGATGGACACCCGCGACCGCATCGAAGAGATCGGCAAGCAGCGGGACGCGAATGGCGGAACGTGGGAAGGCGATGGCAAAACGTTGCTCGGGAGCTACATCACCGAAGAAGAACTTTGGGCATGCACGTCCTGCCAAGCATGTGTGCAAGCGTGCCCCGTCAACATCTCCCCCATGGGCATCGTGCTCGACATGCGTCGCAGCTTGATCATGGAGGACAGCAAATCGCCAGAGTCCATCACGTCCATGTTCAACAACATTGAAAACAACGGTGCGCCGTGGGCCTTCCCCGCGGCCAGCCGTGGAGATTGGACCCAAGAATCCTGAACCATGAGCACGTTTCAAGTTCCTACGTTGGCGGACATGACCGCCCAGGGCAAGACCCCCGAAGTGTTGTTTTGGGTGGGATGCGCAGGCAGTTTCGACGACCGCGCCAAACGCATCACCAAGGCCATTGCGCGCATCTTGCACCACTGCGAAGTGCCTTTTGCGGTGCTCGGCGCGGAGGAAAGCTGCACGGGCGATCCCGCCAAGCGTGCCGGCAACGAATTCCTTTTCCAGATGCAGGCCGCCCAAAACATTGCGGTGCTCAACGGCTATGAAGTGAAGCGCATCGTGACGGGTTGTCCCCACTGCTTCAACGTCCTCAAGAACGAGTACCCGGAGCTTGGAGGCAACTACGAGGTGATGCACCACACGCAGTTCATCCGCGACCTCATCGACCAAGGCCGTCTCAAGGTGGCCGATGGCAACCCGTTCAAGGGCCGTCGCATCACCTTCCACGATCCTTGCTACCTCGGCCGTGGAAATGGCGAGTATGCGGCTCCCAGAGATGTCTTGTCCACCCTCGACGCCGAGCTCGTCGAAATGCGTCGCTGCAAGAAGAACGGTTTGTGCTGTGGCGCCGGCGGCGCCCAGATGTTCAAGGAAGCCGAGAAGGGCAACCGCGAAGTCAACCACGAACGCACCGACGACGTCCTCGACGCCAACCCCGCCATCGTGGCGACAGGCTGCCCCTTCTGCAACACGATGATGACCGACGGCGTGAAAAACGCCGAGCGCGAATCGTCCATCGACGTGAAGGACATCGCCGAACTCATCGCCGAAGCTGCAGACCTCGTTCCTTCCAATTGAGGAACGCCCCCATTGACCTGAACCCTGATTGAACCAACACCTACATTCTATGCTCCTTGAAGGAAAAGTGGCCATTGTGACCGGAGCGTCACGTGGCATCGGAAAAGCCATCGCGCAACAATTCATCGCCCAAGGCGCCAAAGTGGCGTTCACGTACCGCAGCTCGGCCGAAGCCGCAGCGGCCCTCGAACAGGAACTCAGCGCCGGAGGAGGCACCGTCAAGGGCTTTCAGTCCGATGCTGCAAGCATGACCGACGCTGAGCGTCTCGTAGGCGAAGTGGTTGAAGCCTTTGGCACGGTCGACATCGTCATCAA
>JBMZAL010000062.1:2379-7649 GCA_049611325.1 Flavobacteriales bacterium | reverse complement strand
TTGCTTCCGCCGCATCGATGCGACGTTGCGCCAGTTTGAGGGGTTGACGGCAGGCCAAATCTCAAACGCCGACCGACGCGCCGTCCTTGACGGGTTGGGCAACGCATCCAGCGACTACCGCCACAAGATTTACAGCGAAGACTTCTCCGGTCAGAAAGGCACCTTGGCTTTGTCCGAGCTGGAAAGATTCATCGACGTGGCCCTCAAGCACCTTGAACATTCCATCCACGCCAACAAGCGCGAAGACGGTTTGTACCACGCGTACAACCTCATGACGGTCGAGGCCGATGGAGGGGTCCAAATCACGTACCTCCCTGAAATGCTCGAAGGCCAGGTGGCCGTGTTGAGTGCAGGATTGCTCGACGCGTCCGAAAGTTTGGCCGTGCTCGACGCCTTGAAGGCCAGCGCCCTCTTCCGCGAAGACCAGTACAGCTACGTGTTGTACCCCAACAAGTCGTTGCCCCGGTTCCTGGACAAGAACAACATCGACCCCAAGACCCTCGCCGGCTCTGCCCTGCTGACCAAGTTGGTGGAAGACAACAACGCAGACATTGTGACGCAAGACTGCCTCGGTGGGCACCACTTTAACGGCAACTTCAACAACGTCAAGGCCCTTCGCGCCGCCCTCGCCAACCTCCCCGCGTCGTACGACACTTTGGTGGCGTCCGACCAAAAAGAGGTGGAAGCCATCTACGAAGGCATCTTCAACCACAAGGCATTCACCGGACGCTCAGGAACCTTCTTCGGTTACGAAGGCTTGGGCTCGATTTACTGGCACATGGTCTCCAAGCTGCGCTTGGCAGCATTTGAGGTCACCAAGGCCGCGGTGGAGGGCAACGAATCTTCCGAGGTGGTGGGGCGTTTGTTTGACCACTACTTCGAAATCAACGCCGGCATCGGCGCGCACAAGTCGCCTGAACTCTACGGCGCCTTCCCCACCGACCCCTATTCGCACACACCAGGTGGCAAGGGTGCCCAACAGCCTGGCATGACGGGGCAAGTGAAGGAAGACCTGCTTTGCCGGTTTGGCGAATTGGGCGTGCGTGTGACCGACGGCTGCATCCACTTCGACCGCGCCCTGCTCCACGGCGAGGAGTTCTTGAAGGAACCCGCGACGTTCGACTACGTGACGGTGGAACAGCAATGGCAAACGCTCGAATTGCCTGCAGGAAGCTTGGCCTACACCCTGTGCCAAGTGCCGGTGGTGCACCTCAAGGGGGACACCCCTGGCATTGAAGTCAAACGTGCCGACGGAAGCACACTGCACGTGGAGGGCTTGTCCCTCGACCTCGATACGAGTCGCGCGATGTTCCGCAGGTCCAACGAAGTGGTGCAGCTCACGGTCGTCGCCTGACCTCTGGACCGTGCGACCCATGTGCTTTTTCCCAATTACATTCACAGGCACGGGTCGGAGGTTCCGACCTGCGACCTTTCTGTTGCTTTTCGTGGCGGTGTTCGCCTCGTGCGGACACGCCCCCAAGACTGAAACCATGCAAGACCTTTCGGCCTCTGACCTCCTCGGCAATCCCAACTACCCCGCCATCTCCTACGGCGGATACCGTGGGGTGAGCCGATCGGAGCAACCGACCCTTGCACAGTTGAAGGAAGACATGCGCATTCTCCATGCCATGGGCATCCGCTTTTTGCGCACGTACAACGTCCAGTTGCCGCACGCCTCCAATGTGGTGAAGGCCATCTCAGAGCTGAAGCAAGCGGACCCTTCCTTTGAGATGTACGTCATGCTCGGGGCATGGATCGATTGCGAGGGCGCCTGGACCGGTGCCCCCAACCACGCCGTGCAAGACTTCGAAGCCAACGGGGAAGAAATTGAGCGTGCGGTGGCCCTCACGCGGCAGTTCCCGGACATTGTCAAGGTCATCGCCGTGGGCAACGAAGCCATGGTGCATTGGGCAGCCTCCTATTTTGTGGCACCCGAGGTGATTCTGCATTGGGTCAACCACCTCCAAGGCCTGAAAGCGGAGGGTGACTTGCCAAGCGATTTGTGGATCACGAGCTCCGACAACTTCGCCTCCTGGGGAGGTGGAGGTCCAGAGTACCACAACGCCGACCTAGACAGCTTGGTCCTTGCTGTGGACTACGTGTCCATGCACACCTACCCTTTCCACGACACGCACTACAATCCGACGTTTTGGAAAGGGAAGGAATTTGACCCCACCGACGTCGATGGCGCCATGGCCCGGGCGGTGGCGTACAGCCAAAACCAATACGCGTCCGTCGTGAATTACGTCCGACGCGTCGATGCGGACAAGCCGGTGCACATCGGCGAAACCGGATGGGCGAGCGTATCTGACGGATTTTACGGTCCTGAAGGCTCTCGGGCGTCCGACGAGTACAAGCAAGCCTTGTTCTACCACGGCATGCGTGAATGGACCCAGTCCTCAGGGATCAGCTGCTTCTACTTCGAAGCCTTTGACGAGCCCTGGAAAAGCGCCGCCAACCCCACCGACTCAGAAAACCACTTTGGGTTGTTCACGAAGGATGGGGAGGCGAAGCATGCGATTTGGTCGCTCGTGGAAGAAGGGGTGTTTGAAGGCCTGACCCGTGATGGCCACGAGATTCGTCCCACCTACGCCGGTCAGCGCGAACTGCTGGACCGCCATGTATTGAACCCTGCACCCTGAACGCCATGACCTTGCGACTTCCCTTGCTTTTGCCTTTGTTCCTGTTGTGCGTGATGGCTTCCTCTTGCCAGGAAATCAAGGAACGCCAGGTGTGGACCGAGGATGGACAGCTTCACACACCAGATGGCCCCTTCTTCATCCAAGCTGTGTGCTACCACCCGGTTCCTGTGGGCAAGGCCGAACGCAGCTTCGAAACGCTGACACAAGACCTCGCATTGATGCAGGACATGGGCGTCAACACCATCCGCGTGTACGAGCCCATCACCTCCGAGGCCGTGCTCGACGAAATTCACGCGGCAGGCATTTCGGTGATTGTAGGCATCGGATACAACCAAGGTGGACTTTACGATTTGCAATCGGGCACCTACCTCGACTACGTCCAGCGATTCAAGTCTCACCCGGCCGTGTTGCTTTGGGAACTTGGCAACGAATACAACTTCCACCCCGAGTGGTTCGGCGGATCCTTGGACCTTTGGTACGAGACCTTGCGCGAGGCTTCTGCGGCCATCCAAGCGGCAGACCCCAATCACCCCGTGTCCACGGCCCACGGCGAATTGCCTGAGGAGAACTTGATTGCGGAGCTGACCGACATCGACCTCTGGGGATTGAATGTGTACCGCTGGGATGTGTCGTACACCGCCGCCTTGGACTTTGCCAAGCTCAGCAACAAGCCCATGTACTTCTCTGAAATCGGTGCGGACAGCTACATGTCGACAGCGTCGTTGGGCTACGAACAAGGTTCCAACCAACGCGCCCAAGCGGACGCCACCCGCGCCCTGTTGGAGCCCCTGTTCTCCGACTCGGTTCCCTGCACTGGCGCAGCAGTGTTCTCTTTCACCGACGGTTGGTGGAAAGCGGGTCAAGCAGACGTCCAGGATGCAGGCGGCGTCGCCCCGGCCAGCAGCGGGGTGCCGTACGACGCCGACGCCAACGAAGAACACTGGGGGCTGGTGGACATCCACCGCAACCCCAAGGAAGCCTACCACGTGGTGAAATCCCTGTTTCAATCCAACAACGCTTCCGGCATGAAGAACCGCGCATTTTCAACGACGGTGTTTGAGACCTCCCGCCACGGCGGACGATTCCGCGAGGTGGACAAGGCCGAAGTGGACAGCTGGAGCGAGGCACAACCCGAGGACCTGCAGGTCCGCGTGAACCTGCAAGAACGCAAGCAGCAAATCGAAGGGTTTGGGGGCTCGTTCACAGACGCATCCGCCTACCTCGTGCACCAATTGAGCGACGCGCAGCGGACCAAGATCATGGAAGCGTACTTCGCCGAGGACGGGGCCAACTACAGCCTCACCCGAACGCACATGAATTCGTGCGACTTCTCGCGATTCCACTACAGCTACACGCCCGTCGAAGGCGACCTGAACCTCGAGCACTTCAGCATCGACCAAGACCTCGAGTTCTTGTTTCCGATGATCCATATGGCGCAAGACATCTCCAAGGACGGCTTCCACGTCATTGCTTCCCCCTGGACCGCGCCGCCGTGGATGAAGGACAACAAGAACTGGGTGGGCGGACGCCTCCTCAAGGAGATGCAACCCACGTGGGCGCAGTTCTTTGTCAAGTACGCGGAGGCGTGCAAGGCCCATGACATTCCGCTTTGGGGCTTCACCCCGGAAAACGAACCGCACGGCAACGGCGACAATTGGGAGAGCATGCTGTACTCGCCCGACGAGATGACCGAGTTTGTGCGCGATCACCTGGGCCCTGCCTTGGAGCAAGGGGGGCTGGGCGATTTGAAGATCTTGGGGTACGACCAAAACCGCGCCGGCCTCGACGAGTGGACGGCCTCGATGTACCGCGACGAAAAAAGCGCGAAGTACTTCGCCGGCACCGCCATCCACTGGTACGAGAGCACCTACGAAGTGTTCGGCGAGGACCTCGACCGAGCGCACGACATGGCGCCGGACAAATTGCTGATCGAGACCGAAGGGTGCATCGACGCAGAAGTGCCTGTTTGGCAGGACGACGACTGGTATTGGCAGAAGGAAGCCACCGACTGGGGCTTCACGTGGCGTGAGGAGGACAAGAAGTACCTGCACCCCAAGTATTCTCCGGTGCACCGCTACGCGCGGGACATCATCGGCTGCCTCAACCACTGGGTGAACGGCTGGGTCGATTGGAACATGGTGCTTGACCGCCAGGGCGGCCCCAACTGGTTCAAGAACTGGTGCATCGCGCCGGTCATCGTGGATCCGGAACAGGACGAGGTGTACTTCACGCCGCTCTACGACGTGATGTGCCACTTCAGCAAGTTCATTCGGCCCGGCGCCACGGTGCTCGCCAACGACTGTGACGATGCCGACGTGATGGCCGTGGCCACCGAAAACGAAGACGGATCCTACACCGTGGTGTGTTTCAACCAAGGTGACACCCCCCGGTCCGTGCATCTCGAAGGGCTGCCCGTCGATGTCCGCATCGAGCTGGATGCCCAGGCCCTTCAAACGATTGTCCTCACCCCTTACGACCTCTGATAACCTCCCGCATCATGGCCTCCACACCTTCGATCACCGCCGTGCCTTTGGGCCAAAAAGTCGCGTTTGGCTTTGGCATGCTCGCCAACCAAATGTTCCCAGCGGCCCTCGGCGTGTTCATCATTGTGTTGGTGCAAGACCTCGG
>JBMZAL010000062.1:0-2369 GCA_049611325.1 Flavobacteriales bacterium | reverse complement strand
AAATGTTCCCAGCGGCCCTCGGCGTGTTCATCATTGTGTTGGTGCAAGACCTCGGCTTTGCAGCCCTCCTTTGGGGCATCATCCAGTTCTTGCCACGCGTCTTTGACGCCATCACCGACCCCATCATGGGATTCATCTCCGACAACACCCGCTCGAAGTGGGGCCGGCGGAGACAGTACGTATTCATTGGGGCCATCCTGATGGGACTGGCCTACGTCGCCATGTGGCAGCTGTACAAAGGCGATGGCATCACCTACAACTTCATCTACTTCCTGAGCTGGTCGCTTGTCTTTTACCTCGGACTGACCATCTTCAGCGTGCCCTACGTGGCGATGGGCTACGAGATCAGTGAGGACTTCCACGAGCGCACCCAAATCATGGCCGTCGCCCAATTCATTGGGCAGTGGGCATGGGTGATTGCACCGTGGTTTTGGGTGATCCTGTACGATCCAAGCTGGTTCCCGGAGGGGGCTGACGCAGGGGTCCGCGAGCTGTCCGTGTGGGTGGCCATTCCGTGCACCTTGTTCGCCATGATTCCCGCTTTGTTCCTCAAGAGCAAGTCCACCTTGGACCGGACCGACTTCGCCCCCATCAACGTGTCGGCCGTGCTCGGCAGCGTGGGAAAAATCTTCTTCTCTGCGTTTGAGGCGTTCCGCATCAAGGAGTTCCGCCAAATCGCTGGCGCGACGTTCCTCATCTTCAACTCGTTCAACGTCATTGCGGCCTTCACCTTTCTGATCATCGTGCACTACATGTTCAACAGCGACCCTGCCAGTGCGGGAACCTGGCCTGCCATGCACGGTTCGGTGGGCGCGTTGATCACGACGTTCTTGGTCATCCCTGTGGTGACGTGGATGTCAACGAAACTTGGCAAGAAGAAGGCCTTCATGGTGTCGCAGTTCATTTCGATCGTGGGGTACGTGCTGTTTTGGTTCCTGTTCATTCCGGGGAAGCCGTATCTGTTCCTGTTTGCGTTGCCGTTCCACTCGTTTGGAATTGGCAGCCTGTTCACCATCATGATGAGCATGACGGCGGACGTCTGCGATTTGGATGAACTCCGCACCGGAAAGCGTCGCGAGGGCGTGCTTGGCGCCGTGTACTGGTGGATGGTCAAACTTGGGTTTGGTGTGGCAGCATTGTTGAGTGGTGCCATCCTGTCCTTTGTTGGATTCGACGCCGGCAACGTCACCGAATCGGCCGTCACCGGCATGCGTGCCTTCTACTCCCTCCTCCCCATCGCCGGGGTGATAGGGGCTGTGCTACTCATGAAGAACTACGACATCACCGAGGCGCGCGCCGCGCAAATCAAGGAGCAACTCATCGCCAAGCGCGCTGAGCTCGCCAAGCAAGCCTGACCATGAAATTGATGAACATGTCCTGCCGGGAGGACAAGGTCTTGTCGTTGGCCGGAGACGGCCCTGCCGGTCTCAACCGAGGTGAACTCCAAAAGCAATGTGTGGCGTTGGTGAACGCCAAAATGCACGGCTTGTGTTTCAGCCCGTACGAAGGAGACCAACAGCCCGGCAACACGTTCACCGAGGCCCAAGTCCGTCGCAAACTCGAGTTGCTTCAACCACACACCGAGTGGATTCGAATTTTTTCCTGCACGGACGGCAACGACATGATTCCGAAGCTTGCCCGGGAGTACGGGTTCAAGACGCTGGTCGGCGCGTGGCTCGGCGAAGAGAAGGACAAGAACGAAGAAGAGATGGCGCGGCTCATCGAATTGGCGCATGCCGGGTTCGTGGACGTGGCGGCCGTCGGCAACGAGGTGCTGTACCGCGAAGAGATGTCGGAACAGGAACTGATCGCGTGCATCGACCGCGTACGGAACGCGCTAACGGACGTGCCGGTCGGGTACGTGGATGCGTACTACGAATTTGCCGACCGGCCGAAGTTGTCGGAGGCGTGCGATGTGATTTTGGCCAACTGCTACCCCTACTGGGAGGGCTGCCACATGGACTACTCGCTGCTCTACATGAAGCAGATGTACTACCAAGTGAAGCAAGCGCAACCGGACAAGAAAATCATCATCACCGAGACAGGGTGGCCGAGTCAGGGCGAGGCGTTGGGTGCGGCGGAGCCCGGCTACGAGAACGCACTGAAGTATTTCATCAACGCACAGGAATGGACGCGTGCAGAAGGCATCGAGATGTTCTACTTCTCGGCGTTTGACGAGGCTTGGAAGGTGAGTGCAGAAGGAAGCGTGGGCGCGTTTTGGGGACTCTGGGACAAGGACGAGATTCGGAAATTCTGAGGGCCGGGACTGGATAGGCCTGCATCAGTGTTCATAACCTCTCAGGAGCATTCGGGCCCGCGGCGGATTGGCAACCTACATTGCGCCAAACCCTTACATTTCTTTTCATGAA
>JBMZAL010000061.1:0-7672 GCA_049611325.1 Flavobacteriales bacterium | reverse complement strand
TGTACTTACGAGGCGTCTTGCAACTTCGATATGGACGCCAACGTGGAAGACGGTCAGTGCGACTTCAGCTGCTTGTTGACCGGTTGCACCGATGCGACTGCAGTGAACTACGATGCTGCTGCGACCACAGACGACGGTTCATGCTTGTTCGTGGGTTGCACAGACCCAGAAGGACTCGACTACGACCCAACAGCCAACTACCCAGGTGGCTGTGACTACCCAGAAGCCTGCCCAGGTGACTTCACCGGCGACGGCGAGGTGGACGTCAACGATTTGCTTGACTTCTTCCAGCTCTGGGGCAACGTGTGCGAATAAGACTTCGCCTGATTGAAAAGGGAGCGGGCCACCTTCGGGTGGCCCGTTCTTATTTTTGGCCTTTCACAAGCGCAACCCAGCATGACCCCACAAGACGACGCCAAACGCGAACAGCTTCGCGCCCAATTGAACGACACACACACGTGGCCGTGCGTCTTCAAGTTCAAGTTCATCATGCCTTCGAAGCCGGAGAATGAAGCGACGCTGCGTGCGATCTTTGGGCAGCAGGCCACGTTCCAAATTCGAGACTCGAAAAAGGGAAACTATCGCGCGGTCACAGTGGATGAAAAGGTGGAGGGGCCGGATGACATTTTTGCCCGGTATGAAGCCGCGGCGACCATTCCTGGCATTCTATCTCTTTGAGTCATGGAGACGCTGCAGTGGACGTTGTTGGTGGGGCTGTTGGGCATGGTGGTCTTTGTCCTGTGGTCTCGGTTGAAGGCTTCCTATGCCCACGGCGTGGCGCCACGTGTGGACGTCGATTGGGAAGGGGAGGCGGTGGGTCTCGGGGAAGGGACTGTGGAGGTCTCCGTTCAGGTCAAAACCGCAGGGGAGGTGAACATCGAGTTGCGCGGACCTGGTGAGGAACGGTTGGTTGTTCACACCGGCCCCTTGTCAGAAGGCGTGCATACCTGGAGCTTGTCGCGCCCCGACGCGCAGGGAGATTGGACCGCTCACTTGACGTGTGAGGGTCACCGTTCAGAGCGAAGATTCCGTCTGTAATCACATCCGCTCGGGCATGTCAATGCCGAGCAGGCTCATGCCGTTGGAGACGGTGGTGCTCACAGCTGCACACAAGGCCAACCTCATCTGACGGACATTGTCGTCCTGTTCCTTGGCGATCGGGTGGTCTTGGTAGAAACTCGAAAACGCTTTGATGAGGTCGTAGCAGTGGTTGGCAATCAACGAGGGGTCGTACGTGGCTGCCGCCTCTTGAACTACAGAAGGGAAGGACAATACACCTGCCGCAAGGGTGCGCTCGGCGGCATCCATCGGGGTGTCCGAAGACCATGCGAGGTCTTTCACCGCCACGCTTCTGAGGATGCTTTTGCAACGCACCACATTGAATTGGATGAAGGGCGCGGTGTTGCCAAAGAAGTCGATGCTCGACTTGGGGTCAAACATCATGGATTTGGCCGGAGCCACTTTCAGCAAGAAGTATTTGAGTGCACCGTGGCCGACTTTTCGGGCCAAGGCGGCTTTGTCTTCTTCTGAGAAGTCGTCCACCTTTCCGAGTTCGTCGGAGATGTCGCGTGCGGTGGAACGCATTTCGAGCAGCAGGTCGTCGGCGTCGACCACGGTGCCTTCACGTGACTTCATTTTGCCCTCAGGCAACTCCACCATGCCGTAGCTGAGGTGGTGGTTTTGGTCTGCCTGGGCAAAGCCCAATTTCTTCAGGATGAGGAAGAGGACTTTAAAGTGGTACTCCTGCTCGTTGCCCACAGTGTAGACCTGTCGGTCCAATGCGGGGAAATCTTCGAATCGAAGGATGGCCGTGCCGATGTCTTGGGTCATGTAAACGGCAGTGCCGTCCCCACGAAGGAGGAGTTTCTCGTCGAGGCCGTCTTCGGTGAGGTCCACCCAAATCGAGCCGTCCTCCTTTTGGAAAAACAGGCCCTTGGCGAGTCCGTCTTCGACGTGCTTTTTGCCCAAGAGGTAGGTGTCAGATTCGTAGTAGAGTTTGTCGAAGGTCACGCCCATGTCCTCGTAGGTGGCATTGAAGCCTTCGTACACCCAGCCGTTCATGGTTTTCCAGAGTTCGACCACTTCGGCATCGCCGTCCTCCCAGCGTTGCAGCATGGCACGCGCTTCTTGCATGATGGGACTCGCAGCTTCAGCGTCTTTGGGCTCCAAGCCTTGCTCCACGCCCTCGGCCACCTCGGCTTTGAAGGCCTTGTCAAAGGCCACGTAGTAGCGGCCCACAAGCTTGTCGCCTTTCTCGCCGGTGGAGGCAGGGGTTTCACCGTTGCCCATCTTCTGCCAAGCCACCATGGACTTGCAGATGTGGATGCCTCGGTCGTTGATGATTTGGACTTTCACCACGTCGTGGCCCGCAGCTTCGAGGATGCGAGAGACGCTGTAGCCCAGGAAGTTGTTCCGGAGGTGGCCCAAATGCAGGGGCTTGTTGGTGTTGGGGGAGCTGTACTCCACCATGACCTGGGATTTGGATCCCTTTGGGGCAAAGCCCCACGAATCGGTCAGGGCGTCTTTCAAGGTGTTCGACCAACTCTCGTTGCTGAGCGTCAGATTGAGGAATCCCTTGACGACGCCGTAAGCCACAATCCAAGGGTGAGCTGCGGTCAAAGCTTCTCCGAGCTTTTCCGCAACGACGTGGGGAGGTCCGCCCGCCATGCCGGCGAGGGGGAAGACCACCACGGTCCGGTCGCCCTCGAATTCTGCGCGGGTGGTTTGGATTTGAATCTGCTTGTCTGCAGGGCGCTTGCCAAACGTGGCTTCAAACGTGTCGAGAACCGCGTCGTGCAGTCGGGAGTCGAGAAGATGAATCATGGATGCAGGTCAGGACGGGGATTCAAGCGGGAGGTGCACTTCGGCCATCATGCAGCGCGCCGAACCTCCTCCGCAGGTTTCAATGGTGTTCAAATCGTTGTGAACGAGGGTTCCAAACTGCCCGAGCGTCTCGCGTTGGGCAGGAGTGAGTACTTCAAAAGCCGCTTGGCTCATGACGATTAAAGTCTCGCCGTGGGTGGTTCGAACCTCGAGCATGTTGCCGGCGAAGTGGTTGATTTGGTCTTCGGTCAGGGGTACCACGGTCAACCCGTCTTCCGCCAAGGTCTCTTCGAGAAGTTTCCTGTCCTCGGGGTGGTCCACGCAGTCCAAACACAGCGCCGCCCAGCCCGTGCCAATGGCCATCATGACGTTGGTGTGGTAAATGGCCTTGCGCGCATCTCCCACAGATTGGAAGGCTTCGAACACCACGCCTTCGAGGTCCATGGCTTCGCACCACTGTTCAAAGGCATCGCGGTCGGTTCGTGGGCTCAGTGCGGCATAAGCCTTGCCGTGGATGCGGTCGAGCACCATGCTGCCCGTGCCTTCCAAGAAGGCGTCGTGCGATTCGAATTCGGTGAAGTCCACAATCTCCTCCATGGCAAAGCCGTGGGCGTGCACCAAGTCGTGAAGGATGTCTTCGCGACGTTCTTGACGACGGTTGGGCGCGAACATGGGGTAGAGGCCCACGCGGCCGTCGCTGTGAAAGCTCACCCAGTTGTTGGGGAACAGGGCGTCTGGGGTGTCGGTGGAAGGATCATCGTCCACGACAATGACGTGGACGCCGCGCGCCCGAAGGTCGTCGACCATGCCGTCAAATTCGGACAATGCGACATCGTGAACGTCGTCCACTTCGGCGTCCTTTTGGTAATGGTTGTTGCCTGCCGTCTCTTCGTTTTTTCGAAATGTGGCCGGGCGAACCATCAAGATGTTCGCGGTGCTTTGGGAACGGGTTGGGTTCATGCTGGACAGGTTAGGCTTGGCGGAAGAGGGGCAAGGTGACACAGCGGAGAAGGCCTTCCATTTTCGCAGTCTCTTGCAGAGGGGTGGTGTGCACGCGATACCCCCAATCGAGGAGCTGCGCATTCACGCGTTCAAAGGTCGGGCAGGAGACCACATCCTCGGGCGTGATGGAGATGAGGTTGCACTGCATGTCGCACATCTGATCGGCATCGACCTCGAGCAGTCTGCCTTCGAATTGAGCTCGAATGAATGCCCGGTCTTCCTCGTGTTTGAGTCCGTTGGCGTGAAAAAGGGCATGTCCACCTGCCAGCACACTCAGACAACAGTCCAAATGAAGGGCGTTGGCCCGCGGATCGTCGTCCGATTTCGTCAGCTCAAACCCTCGAACGCGCCAGTCGGTGTACTGGTCGGCAAGCCAATCCAGCGCAGCTTCGTTGGTACGCGCGGTGGTGTAGGTGGCAAAGTCATCTGCAGCGCTGTGGCCCACCCAGATTTCTCCGTTCATGGGCATCACATCTCCACCTTCCACGCGCACTCCGTCGGGCGGGGTCAGCACGCGTGAACCACGGACATCCGTCAAGAGTGGCGCGATGCCGTGCCATTCTGCAGCACGGTCAGCGATCATGCGCGTGGCGACGAGACGATCGTCGATGACCACCCCGACGTCGCGCGCGAAGATTTGGTTGAGGCCATCCAACACCTGAGGCCGCAGCACGCGGATGTCATGGGCCTCCAGGAGGGCCGCAAGTCCATCCAATTCCGACATGCAGTCGACCTCGACGGGGAAGGTGCCCGCGCGGATGTGCTCTTTCGATTTGGGATCGTACGCATCTTTGAGAAGGGGTGTGCCTCCCATCGACTGTGCCGTGCCCACCACGACCGTGTGCAGGGCATCCCATTCGTTGACCGCGCGCAGGTTCATGCCTTACCGCTTGTCGAAGTGCTCACGCTTGTGACGCAACAACTCCAGCATGGTTTCCTGCTTCATCATTTCCGAAGCCAGTGCAGGAGACTTGCTGATTTGGGGTGGCAGGAACATGCAGTGCAAACTGTCTTTGCTGCTGAGCACGTACATGGAGGATTCCGCGTTCACCTCAAACTGACGGATGCGCGCGGTGTCTCCGTCTTCCACTTGGTTGAAATCGAAGTATTCGATGGCTTCCTTGCCGTATTGATCTTGGAGGGTCAACCGCATACCCTCCGGATTGCCTTCGAAATTCTCGAAGAAGTCCAAGAAGTAATTCAGGTCCAAGCCGAGCAGGGCCACTTGTTGATCCCCTTCGTCCACCCAGGGGCTGGCGTAACGGATGTGGCAACCGCCGGCACGGTTTCTCAAGCCGTTGTGAAACCACTTGTCCATCATTTCCTTTTGGACCGTCAGCATGGCGGTGTCAGCTGTGCGGTGTCCCGGGAAATGCTCAAACATGGCGTCCCATTCGCCGACGTTGGACAAGTGGAAGTACGTATAGAGGTCGTCCAGCACAATGGCGAGGGAATCGTCTCCCATGAAGTTGACGAGGCCGACCTTGTCGACCGTGATGCTCAGGGGATCCAACTCTGGGTGCACCTCCAAGTCAGGGACAGCCACCACGTTGTCGGGGGCGTCCCGGGAGACCATCAATTTGGACGAGCCTTCAGAAGAGGAAGGGGGCGTTTCACAGCTTTGGAGTGCCAAGCCAGCACAAATCGTTGCCCACATTGCAGGCGCAAACAAGCGTTTCCAGGTCATGTTTCAAAGATACGAGGTGCCACCTCGTTGACGCCTTCGTCAATTGACGAATAGCGAGCTTCCGTCTTGAGGCGACTGTTGAATCAGTCGTCGCGTCATTTCAATGCGCTCGAGCAGGGATTGTTGCATCGCTTGAACGGACGGCTTACTCAGGATTTCAGCACGTTGCATGGCGTCAATCCCCAGGTGTTGAATGAGGCGAACCAAGCCTTGGTTTTCCAAGTTCCCTACGTACATGTCATGGGCTTTCATGTCACGAATAAGCGCATCCCTTGCATCGGCACAAGCCTTTCCGAGGGGCCATTTGGTCCATTCACGGATTTCGTGCACCTCTCCCAGGGGATAGGGCACGACGCCAGGAGTTTCGTCCATGTTTTCCAAGCGAAAAAGGCCTGTTGCGGTCACTGCAACATCCCGCTTGCCTCCGGAGTGGCGCTTTTGAACGGTGACCAGCCGCATTTTGGCGCCCACGCGCCAGATTTTGGAATCATGGTAAAAGGGAATGCCAAACTCGTCCACATGCATGGCTTCCAGGTCGTTGAACAGCACTTGGTATCGCTGTTCGAAAATGTGGAGCCCCACAGTTTCGCCCGGCATGGGCAGCAAAGTCAGGGGCAATAGTGGAAGCGGCATGATGCGAGGTTACGATTTCCATTCCTCGCATCTCCGGCATTCGTCACCAAGCCCCCAGTTGGAGGGCTAAGGCTTCACATCAGGGACGGCAACGCCCGCGAATCCTCGGCTGCCATCGGGATACATGCCTTCGAGCAGGAGTCCCTCTTCGTTGTTTTGGGCGGCGCGGGCCACCACACGTGCCACATCTTGAAGACCTTTTACCGGCGAGCCGTCGATGCGAAGGACAATGAAGCCTTTGCGGATGCCTTGCCTTGCCCAAGCGCCGTTTTGGAGATCGGTGACCATGACACCGCCGCGCAATTGGAGGTTTTCGCGGATTCGGTTGGGGACGGGGCCGAGTGCGACGCCCCAAGCCGCTTCGAGCTGTTTCATCCGTGGTGCAGCCTTGGGGAGCTCCGTGTTGCTGCTCGGTGACTTGAGCGTCGATGCGCCTTGGCGATTGGTCAAGGTCACAACCACAACGCGCCTGGTTTGCCCGCGCTGCACCGTGACGCGAACCTCGTCTCCAGGTCGGTGTTTGGACAGTTGCTCTTGGAGGGAGGGGAAGGCGCCCACGTCGAGTCCGTTGATGGCCAAAATGCGATCCCCGACTTCAATGCCTGCTTCTCGTGCGCCGCCGCCAGGACTTGTGGAGGCGACCACCACACCGGGTTCGCGGGGGCGGACTTGAATGCCCATGTATGCACGCTGAACCCGACCAAATTCTCGAATGTCCTGGACGACCTTGGCGACAATGGAGGAGGGGATGGCGAAGGAATAGCCCGCATAGGAGCCTGTCTGGGAAGCGATGGCCGTGTTGATTCCGATGAGTTGGCCTTCCAGATTCACGAGCGCACCCCCGCTGTTGCCCGGGTTCACGGCCGCATCGGTTTGCAGGAAGCTCTCTACGGGGAAGACTTCTCGGGAAGC
Organism: Flavobacteriales bacterium; assembly: GCA_049611325.1. Classification (GTDB taxonomy): domain Bacteria; phylum Bacteroidota; class Bacteroidia; order Flavobacteriales_D; family Sanyastnellaceae; genus UBA11663. The sequence goes on along the minus strand of JBMZAL010000061.1, from coordinate 615 downwards.
ATCGGCCTCGAGCAGGCGAATGTTTCGGCCTTTGGCACTGACAATGCCAGCCGTCACGGTGGAGGTCAAATTCAAGGGGTTGCCTACGGCGAGCACCCATTCGCCCACCTGCACTTCGTCGGAGTTGCCCATGGTCATCGCGGGAAGGGGACGGTCCGCCTTAATGGCAAGGACGGCCAAGTCCGTACTTGGGTCGCTTCCCACCACACGGGCCACATGCGATTTGCCGTCGGAGGTGTTCACGCGCACCTCCCGTGCGCCTTGAATGACGTGGTGGTTGGTGACAATGATCCCCGATTCGTCCACCAACACGCCACTTCCCGAGCCTTGTGCGATGCGGCCGGCGGCCATGCCCAACATGCTGGTCCAGGGGTTGCTTTGGTCTGCGACAAGAGAGGTAGTCTGCACGTGGACCACGGCATCCACAGACGCAGCGGCAGCATGGACAAACGCATCTCCGCCCGCCGTTGCTGCGATGGGCGCAGGCCAATTGGGTGAGGCCGTGGAGGGGGTGGAGGTGAGTTTGACAGGTGTCGATTCAAGTGTGGAGGACTTGCGTGAGACAAGCGTCAAAGTGGTTGCGACGCCCAAAGAGAACAAGGTTGCGCCGCCTAG
>JBMZAL010000060.1:0-7679 GCA_049611325.1 Flavobacteriales bacterium | reverse complement strand
TCCCGTAGGCGATGATGGCCACGCGTTCTTCCACCGACAAGGTGCTCGTCCGCAAATCAGGAGCAGAGGCGAGGACAGGTGCGCCGTCTTCGCCATGACACACCGAGCATTTCATGGTGTACTGCCGGGAAGCGTTGGCCAAATCGATCCCCGCTGCGCCCGTGTCTTGGGCTGGGTTGGCGTGAGAGACGTCAGAAGTGCCACACTGCACAAAGCAAAGGGCACACGCCACGGCCGCAACAATCCAACAAGGTGTGCGCATGCTCAGAACCAACCGACTTGCTCGAAGCCTTCACGGAAGGGCCAAGGAATGCCGGCCAACACGAGCAACAAACACAGCCCAAAGAAGAGGGCTTGCTTCTTGTATTTGGCCTGATCCCCGCTGGCACGCTTGCTCAAGCTGTGACCCAAGGTTCCCAGCACAATGGCCACCAACATGAGGGTGATGTGTTCCACGGCAAAAAACCGCGTGTAACTGTTGCTCATGGTGCCTTCTTGGCCAAGCATGCCCATCCAGCCGCGCATCATGTAAAGAAGCAGACCCAAAACGAGTTGAAGGTGCAAGGCAATCATGGTGAAAAGACCGAGCTTCTTCTGGCCCTCTGTGAAGGGTTTGTTTCCACTGCGGCCGGCCATGGCTTTGACCACCACCAACACGAGCAACACCAAGGCCACCCAGCGCAGCGCGCTGTGCATGTGCAAGAATCCTGTAATCATGCGGCGAAGTTACACCACACCTTGGTCAAGCATGGAATCCGCGACCTTGACAAACCCAGCGATGTTCGCGCCTCGCACGTAATCGACTGAACCGTCTTCGTTGGTCCCGTATGCCACGCATTGGCCGTGAATGTCCTTCATGATGTGATGCAACTTGGCGTCGACCTCTTCGCGCGTCCAGTTGTAGCGCAGGGAGTTTTGGGACATTTCCAATCCCGAAGTGGCCACACCGCCTGCATTGGAGGCCTTGCCAGGGGCAAACAAGATGCCGGCTTCGTGGAAGGCTTCAATCGCTTCGGGCGTGCTAGGCATGTTGGCACCTTCGGCCACACACACGCAGCCATTGGCCAACAATGCCGCAGCTTCGTCGCCATTCAATTCGTTTTGGGTGGCGCAAGGCAACGCCACGTCCACGCTCACGCTCCAAGGACGCTGACCTTCAAAGAACTCGGCCGAGCCGTAGGCCGCGGCATACTCTTTGATGCGGCCGCGCACCACGTTTTTGAGGTTCATGATGTACGCCAACTTTTCTTCGTCGATGCCTTCAGGATCGTGGATGGTGCCTTGAGAGTCCGACATCGTCACCACCTTGGCGCCGAGCTGCAAGCATTTTTGGGCCGCGAACTGGGCGACGTTGCCGGAGCCCGAGATGGCGACGGTCTTGCCCTTCATGCTGTCGCCTTTGTGGTTGAGCATTTCCTCGGCGAAGTACACGCAGCCGTACCCGGTGGCTTCAGGACGAATCAAGGATCCGCCCCAGTTCAAGCCCTTGCCGGTCAGCACACCGGTGAATTCGTTGCGGATGCGCTTGTACTGGCCAAACATGTAGCCAATCTCACGGCCACCCACGCCAATGTCCCCTGCGGGAACGTCCGTGTTGGGCCCGATGTGACGGGCCAGTTCCGTCATGAAGCTTTGGCAGAAGCGCATCACTTCGTTGTCGCTCTTGCCTTTGGGGTCGAAGTCCGACCCGCCCTTGCCGCCACCCATGGGCAGGGTGGTCAAGGAGTTCTTGAAGATTTGTTCAAAGCCCAAGAACTTCAAGATGCTCAGGTTCACAGTGGGATGGAAGCGCAGTCCGCCTTTGTAGGGACCGATGGCGCTGTTGAATTCGATGCGGAACCCCCGATTGGTGTGCACGTTCCCGGCATCGTCCGTCCATGGGACGCGGAACATGATGACGCGCTCGGGTTCCACGATGCGCTCGAGGATGTTGGCGTCTTTGTACTTGGGGTTGTCTTCCATGAAGGGAACGATGGCCTCGGCCACTTCCTCCACAGCTTGCAAAAATTCGGGTTCGTTGGGGTTGCGCTCAGCAACCCGATCCATGAACGCCTGGATCGCGGCGTGGTGTTCTGAATTCATCGACGTATGTATTGACGTTCGAAGGACGAATGTAAGTCAGAGGGAAGGCGTTCGACCCCCGTCGACCGGCAAATTGATGCCGGAGATATACCCAGCAGCCGGTGAACAAAGGAAGGCGATGGCGTGTCCAATTTCCTCGGGTTGTCCCACGCGCCCCGCAGGCACTTTGGCGGCCATGCCGGCCAGCACCGCGTCAGGCGTTGTGCCCGCGGCCTTTGCCTTGGCCTCTGCGAGGCTTGTCAAACGCGACGTATGGGTGGCGCCGGGCAAGACGTTGTTGACCGTGATGCCGTGAATGGCGACTTCGGTGGCCCAGGTTTTGGCCCAGTTGGCCACGGCACCGCGAATCGTGTTGGACACGCCCAATCCTGCGAGCGGGGCCTTCACGGACGTGCTGATCACATTGACGATTCGTCCCCAGCCGGCGCGTTGCATGCCCGGAAGGGCGGCTTTGGCCAAGTTTTGGTTGTTGATCAAGTGCTGGTTGAACGTGGCGAGAAAGGCGTTGTCTTGCGCTTCCGTGATGGGTCCGCCTGCAGGCCCGCCGCTGTTGTTCACCAGAATGTGCACGTCCCCGGCCGCCAGCACTTCTGCTGCGGCCCGCATCACGTCGGCGGGGTCTTGAAAGTCCGCCACGGCCACACTGTGCCCTTCCCCGGGCAAGGTGGCCAAGGCGGCCTGAAGGCGTTCAAGGTTGCGTGCGAGCAAGGTCACTTGCGCACCGAGTCCCGCGAGTTGCTGTGCAGCGGCGAGACCAATGCCTTGGGAGGCGCCGCACACCAAGGCGCGCTTGCCGCTCAAATCCAAGGGCAGAACATGCTGTTCACTCATGCGGCCAAAGGTAGGTAGGCCTATTTTGGTCCCATGAAGCGATTGGAACACCTGGGCATTGCCGTGGCCGACTTGGCGGAAGCAGAGCGCATTTTCACCGATGTTCTTGGGGTGAAGCCCTACAAGCGAGAGGAAGTTAAGGACGAGGGGGTGATGACTTCTTTTTTCCAAACAGGCGACTCCAAAGTCGAATTGCTGGAATCCACCACCCCTGATGGCCCCATTGCGCGCCACATCGACAAGCGTGGCCCCGGCCTGCATCACGTGGCTTTTTTGGTGGACGACCTCGAAGGGGAAATCGCGCGGCTGGAAGCCGAGGGCTACCGCGTCATCTCCGGCCCGAAGCCTGGGGCCGACCAAAAGCGCATTGCCTTTCTTCACCCCTCCGACACCGCGAAGGTCCTCGTCGAACTCTGCGAGGATCTCTGATTCAGGAGTCGCGCATTTTGAGCGCTTTTTTGAGGCCTTTGTTCTTGGCCTTGCCCGTCCCCTTCATCTTGGGGTCAAACAGCGTTTTTGAGGCGGTGCTCCTGGTGGGTGCCGCGCACCCTTCCTCCGGCTTGCGTCGGTACAGGTCGACATTCAAGGTGGCGCGCCAAGGTCGGTAGCCGCTTTGCATCCAATCCAAACCGCGTACGTCTGCATTCACGATGCGAATGGTCATTTCTTGGGATGCCTGGGCAATTTGAAGCATGTCCACATCCACGCCCAAACGGACCATCCGCCCCCGATAGATCTTCAGTCCACAACCGATTCCTGCGGTCCACGCAACATGCCATGTGGGCAACGTCATGGGTTGGAAGAATTGGGGATGGCCTTCGAGGGTCGTTTGGGACAGGTGGTACGCCGCCCGGAAACCGGTCCGAATTTCCACAAACCCGTCCGGCCCTGTGGCCACGGCACGCATGCTTTGCAGCCGCAACTCCAGGGCCAAGGCAGAGGCTTGGGTGCGCATCAGGCTGTCGACAAAGGCCACAGTGGTGTCGCTCCCCGTGCCTTTCACCAGGCCCAAGAACGATTCTGCATTTCGCGTTTGGCTGACGTGGATTCCTGCGGACAATCGGTCTGCCCAAAGGGCGTCCTCGCGCAACCAAAGGTGACCCAGACCCAGCTGCCACCCGGCCAGTCGTTCCGCCCGCCAGATGCCCTGATGCAAGGTGTCGAGTTCCGGGGCTTCAGCGGTCCCGTGGTTGAGGATCCACGCGCTTTGCACTTCAGAGGGCATGCCCATGAGCAGACTGGCGCCACCCGACAGGGTCCACGCTTTGTGTTCATGGGTGCGCGATGTTGATTCAAAGGGGTTGTCCCACACGCCTTGTGCCATGACCGTCGAGGTCCACGCCACCATCCACAACGACAGGAAACGCGTCAAGCTTGGGCGGTTTGGAGTTCGTGCAAGGTCTGCAATGCTGCGTCCATCCATCGGTCGTCTTCAAAGTGACCCCACTTTTCCGCATCGGCCATCACGGCTTCCATCGCACGTTGCTGTTGCCGCCCACGTGCCAGCGCTTCGTGGTAGGGCGTGTGGCTGAACGTCACTTGAGAGTACAGCGGGAGCCAGCGGTCGGGGTGCTTTTGCTGGAGGCGAGCTTCGAGCTTCTTCTGCTGGAGAAACTTGGGGTCCCCCGTCAGGTCGCGCATCTCGATGTAGTTCTGCAAGGCCAATTCCAAAATGGCATCGCCCGCAGGTTTCCTCAGTTCAGTGTAGCGGGCCATGATGCGGTCCCAATTGTCGTCCGCTTCGAGCAGGGTGTCCAACACGGTGCAATCTTCCATGCCGCTGTTCATCCCTTGGCCGTAGAAGGGGACAATGGCGTGCGCGGAATCTCCCATGAGGGCCACGCGGGCTCCGTCGTTCCAAGGGAAGCAACGGGTCATCACCAGGGAGGACACTGGGTGCGTTTTCCAATCGTCCAACAAGTTGGGCAACAGCGGCATCACGTCGGGAAAGTGCTTCTCGAAAAACGCCTGCACTGCGGCATCGTTGGTGAGGTGGTTCAACCCTTCAGGACCTTCATAGGGCCCAAACAACGTGCACGTGAACGTCTTGTCGGGGTTGGGCAGGGCCATCAACATGAAGGTGCCGCGTGGCCAAATGTGGAGGCCGTCGGCTTCCATTTGGAAGTCCCCATCGGCCCCGGGCATCATGGGCACCTCCTTGTACCCATGGGGCAAGTAACGCTGCTCGAAGTCAAACCGGTCGTTCCGCATCATGCGGCCACGGATGGCGCTGAACGCCCCGTCCGTCCCAAAAATCCGGTCGACCTCCACATCCAGGGCTTCGCCTTGATGGTCGAGATGCAGGACGACGTGGTCGTCCGCCAGGGTGTACCCATGGCAACGGTGGTCAAATTCAAACGAAACGTTGGGCAGGCTTTCAGCGGCCTCGACAAGGATGCGGTTCAGTCCGGCCCGGGCCACCGAGTAGATGCATTGCCCCTCCAGACCGTAGGGCTGAAACGTGCGGGTGCCGTCCACCGCGTGCATGCGCCGTCCGCGAATGGGCAGGGCAATGTCTCGGACCTGTTCCGCGACCCCTGCGCGTTCCAGCGCTTTCCAGCCGCGGTCACTCAGTGCGAGGTTGATGCTTCGCCCGCCGTGAAGCGGTCCTTTTCTCGGGTCGGGACGTCGCTCGTACACGACGACTTCATGACCTCGGTTGCCGAGCATGCGGGCCCAAAGGCTGCCCACCAGTCCCGCGCCGACGATGGCCACCTTACCCATGGGCGTGGTCCAGGGCTTGGTCGAGGTCCGCAATCAGGTCTTGGGCGTCTTCGATGCCCACGCTCAGGCGAATCAATCCGTCCGTCACGCCTGTTTTTTCGCGCACCTCTTTGGGGATGCTTGCGTGCGTCATCGTGGCAGGATGACCGATCAAACTTTCCACGCCGCCGAGCGACTCGGCCAGCGTGAACAATTCGGTCTTGGCGACCACTGCTTTGGCGGTGTCGAGGTTGTCGTCGGCCAATGTGAATGCGACCATGCCCCCAAATCCGTGCATTTGGCGTGCGGCGACCTCGTGTCCTGGATGGGCTTCGAAGCCTGGCCAGTGGACCTTGGCCACGGCAGGGTGTTGGGCCAAATGATGGGCAATGGCTTCGCCGTTTTCGCAGTGACGCTGCATGCGAAGGTGCAGCGTTTTCAACCCACGCAACACAAGGAAGCAGTCCATCGGACCCGAAACAGCGCCGCAGGAGTTTTGCAGGGTGCGCAGTTCTTCTTCCCACGCGTCGTCTGAGGTCACGAGGCACCCCATCACCACATCGGAGTGACCTCCGAGGTATTTGGTTACGCTGTGCATCACCATGTCTGCGCCGAGATCGAGCGGGTTTTGAAGCATGGGGGAGGCGAACGTGTTGTCGACCACCACGCGGGCTTCGGTGCCTTTCACCGCTTCCGCCACCGCTGCGATGTCCGTGATCTGCATCATGGGGTTGGTGGGGGTTTCCACCCAAATGAGGCGTGTGTGCTCGTTGAGGTTGCCCTTCAAGGCCTCGAGGTCGCCCAAATCCACGAAGTGGAACGTGATGCCGTAGTGCGCAAAGACCGTCGTGAACAGGCGGTAGCTTCCGCCGTAGAGGTCGTTGGTGGAGATGACCTCATCCCCGGGTTTCAGGGTCTTGAGGACGGTGTCCATGGCCGCCAGGCCAGAGGCAAATGCGAGCCCATGGCTGCCGTGCTCGAGGGCGGCAAAGGCCTCTTCGAGTGCCGAACGCGTGGGGTTGTGTGTGCGCGAGTACTCGAACCCTTTGTGGTTGCCCACACCATCTTGGACGTAGGTGGACGTCAAGTAGACGGGAGTCATGATGGCTCCTGTGGTGGGGTCGGGTTCAACGCCGGCGTGCACTGCGAGGGTGCCGCGGCCGTGGTGGGGGGACATGTCACTCATGGTCGTCGAAAGTTACGCCACGACGGGCCATGTTGGGCGGTGGTTCGTGCCAACCAAAAAGGCATCAACACCCCTCCAATCAAGACATACAGGTGGTAGGTCAGGTAGCGCCACATCAGCACGACAGCCGCCCACACCGTCGCAGAAAGCGCGAGGGGCAGTGCGTCGTCCATGAAGGTGGGCAGGGCGAGCTCGGCCAGACCAGAGGATCCTGGCGTGGGACTGATCATCAACACCGTCCACAGGGACAACTGACGTGCCCAAATGCCAAATTGCCCCACAGGCGCTGCCGTCAGCGGGACCACAAAGGCCATCAGCAAGGCGTTCAGGGTGAGGAACCGCGCGGTCCAGCTGATTCCGGTGGCCCCCACCGCGCCCATCCACCGCGCCCAAGACATCTTGCGAAGGTCTTGGGAAGCCTGCCGCAAGTCGGCAGCCAGGTGCATCCCTGCGTCTCGCCACCGGCGCAGCCATCGGCCCTGCACGAGCGCTGTCAGGAAGGCTTGCATGCGGTCTGGGGCGAAGAAGAGCGCGGTGCTCAACAGCGTGGCCAGCGTCGCCATGAAGACGTACCCGCCGGCGAAAATGGTGGCCACCGAGCCTTCAAGCCAGGGCGCCGATTCGGGCAAAAACGCAGCCAGGCCGACCGCCAAGGCGACGACAGGGACAGCCAGCAAGAAATAAAGTTCGTCGAGCAAGGCCGTGGACATGACGGTGGCCAAACTTCGCCCCCAGCTCAGGCCGTTGCGGTGGAGGATGAACGAGGCCACCGCACTGCCGCCGACCACAGAAGGCGTCAAGGCCGACGCCAATTCCCACAGGACGATGCTGGACGTGGCCCGTTTGAGCGTCAATTCACCCCGGGCCAAAATCAGGA
>JBMZAL010000059.1:1619-7693 GCA_049611325.1 Flavobacteriales bacterium | reverse complement strand
TCCTCAGCGCTCAGGCTTCATTCTGTTCATACCAAGTATCGGTCAACAAGTTCCCGGTTTGGTACGCAGCGACCGCCATGGCGTCCACGCGCTCGTTCAAAGGATTGCCTGCATGGCCCTTGACCCAGTGGAACGTGACGCGGTGTTTGCGATAAATCCGCAGGAAACGCTGCCACAAGTCGGGGTTTTTCTTGTCCTTGTATCCCTTCTTCTCCCAGTTGAACACCCAGCGCTTCATGACGGCATCAACCACGTACTTGGAATCGGAGTAGACGTCCACCTCCACCCCATCGCGGGTCAGCGCTTCCAACCCCACAATCACCGCGAGCAATTCCATGCGGTTGTTGGTCGTCAAGCGAAAACCCTCACTCATTTCCTTCACGTGCTCGCCGTACATCAGCAAAGTGCCGTATCCGCCTGGCCCGGGATTGCCGCTGGCCCCACCGTCGGTGTACATCGTCACTTTCGCCATCAGAACAAATGCTGAATGTTGGACGTGAACAATTTCACTGCGATGGCAAGCAAGATGATGCCAAATACTTTTTGCAACACCGCGATTCCACCTTCCCCAAGGAAGCGTTCGAGCCTGCCCAAATTCCGGAGCACGAGGTAGACCAACACCATGTTGATGACGATGGCAATGGCAATGTTGACTTGAGAAAATTCCGCACGCAGCGAAATGATGGAGGTCATGGACCCAGCGCCCGCAATCAGAGGAAACGCCACAGGCACGATGGTGGCCGTTTTCATGGCACGGGCATCCTGTTTGAACAGCTCCACACCCAACACCATTTCGAGGGCCATGAAAAACAGAACAAAGGAGCCCGCCACGGCAAAACTGTTGACGTCCACTCCCATGAAGCCAATGATGCCCTCCCCCAAAACGAGAAAGGCCAGCATGATTCCAAGGGCCACCAACGTGGCACGACCCGCGTGGATGTCTCCCGCTTTTTGTTTGACATCCACCAGAATGGGGATGCTTCCCACAATGTCGACCACGGCGAACAACACCATGGTGCTCTTCAGCAGTTCTTCCCAATTCAGCAGCTCCATCATCGCTTCAAGATGTGTGTGATTTCAAATGCGTATTGTCGCGAACGTCCCAACCATGTGCCAACCGGATGAGGCCCTCCAGCACTTGGGCGTAGTGTCGGTGCTCCAATTCCAACACTTTGGCGGCAATGTCCTCCACCGTGTCCGCTGCGGAGAGCTCAACCTCTCCCTGGAACACAATGTCCCCCTCGTCATAGTCTTGGTTGACCAAGTGAACAGTCATGCCTGAAAGGCAATCTCCCGACTCCTTGACGGCGCGGTGGACGTGCATGCCATACATGCCTGGTCCCCCGTGTTTGGGCAACAAGGCAGGGTGGATGTTTACCATCCGACCCGCAAATGCCTCGCACACCTCCTCCGGCACCTTCAACAAAAACCCTGCGAGGGCCACCCAGTCCACTTCACGAGCACGCAAGCCCTCGAGCAACGCCCCCGCCTGAATGTCGGCTTTCTTGAGGTGGCTGTCCTCCACGCCAAAGCGTTTGGTCACAGCCCTGACACCCGCCTCCTTCCTGTTGGTACACACCCAGACGACCTCAGCCACTTCCGCACCACTGCCTTCGGCAAAGTGCTTGAGCATGGCTTCCGCATTGGAGCCCGCGCCGGAAGCCAAAATGGCGATGCGTGATGTGCGCCGCTTCTCTTCCATGTTCACTCAGAACGCAAAGTCACCGAGGTCCACGAGGTTGCGCTCGTACGCATCTACCGCGGATTCCATCTCTGTGAGCTTGTCCTCAAGCGCTTTGGTTTCCGGCGCCGATGCGTGGAAGTACTTCATCACCCGGACAAGACGGTCCCCAATCTGCAGCGCAAACTGCAGGTCGCGCTCCGCGGCCATGTAGAACTCGGCATCCAACGACGTGAAATACGCCACCTGGTCCTCTTGCATCTTCATGAAATGGTTGGTGACCTCCTGGGCCATGGCCCATGCATGGTCACGCTGCGCCTGAGACAGACTGCGGGTTTGGGGTGCCACCGTGGTGTCGGCGGCCAATTGCAAGTACGTCTCTGCCACCGGCATCATGACCCGGCTGTAGGGCACATTTTCCTTGGGCGTGGCGCGCAGCAACTCGTCGAGCACGGCAATCGCGCGCGCTGGATCTCCAGCCTTCAAAAGCGTCTCCGCCAGGTTGGACATCTGCAGCCGGATGTTGGTCACCATCCGGCGGTTGTTCTCATCCATGTAGATGCCATGCTCCAAGTCGTCCATGTTGCCCCAGGCCCACTTCTCCATGACGTTCTCGTACATGATGTCGAGTCCGATGGATCCCAATATGTTGGGGTTCTCGTTCTTGGGGTACTTCAGCGGAACAAATCGGTAGGCAAGGCCTTCCAAGCGGAAGAACTCGGACAAGCCCAAGTAGCTGTCGGGACCTGTGGTGACTGCGAAATAAATGGGACGCTCCCAGTTGTTGTTCGCGATCATGTTGAGCGCCGCATAGTGGTTCTTCGTGATGTAGGTCGGGGTGCTGCCGCTGCCATTGGCCAAGGTCCATTCCACCTCGTCCACGAGGTACTTGGTCTCCTCTGGACTCACCAACCCTGACGCCACAACCGCCGAGGAATCGACGGGGATGCGGAAGGTGTTGCCCGGGAGGGAGAAGTATCCCTTTTGGCCGGGGAATTGCTCCAAATTCTCGTCATTCAACGTGTATGCCATGGCCTCCAGCAAATCGACAGGTTGGCTCTGGCGGTCTACCAAAATGACATCTCGCGTCCCCTGACGGTACTTCTCTTCGTCCATCATGATGGGAAGTGGGGCACTCTCGTAGGCCCGGCGACGCATCTGGTCAATGTACCAGTCTGTGTTGAGCAGGCTCAGGTTGCAGACGCGCACATCCGTGCGAATGCCTTCCACTTCTTGGGCGTACCAAAGCGGGAAGGTGTCGTTGTCGCCGTTGGTGAAGATGATGGCGTTGGGTGCCAGAGAATTCAAGTAGTTCTTGGCCATGTCGACCCCGGTGCGACGGCGCGCGCGGCTGTGGTCATCCCAGCCTTCCGCGACCATGATGAGCGGCACCACAGCAGCCAACGCCACCACGACACCCGCCTTCACAGAATCGCCCACGGAAGCCTTGCCGAGGGCCCACGAAATCGCATAGAGCACGGCCGCAACCACGCCCATGAACAGCACGCTGTAGGACAAAGCATGGGATCCACCCGTCATGGTTTCCATGAGGAAGAACACCACACCCGCCACCAACGGCAGGGCGAGCCCTTGCATGTGCGCCTTGACTTCGGGACGGCGCGCCGCCTCGAACAAGGCCATGACGCCCAAGCCAATCCACATGGCAAAGGCATAGAACGACCCGACGTAAGCGTAGTCCCGCTCGCGCGGTTGCAACGGCGTTTGGTTCAAGTAGACCACAATCGCAATCCCTGTCATCAGGAAGAGCAACCCCACCACAGAGGCCCCTTTCGGATCCCGGAATGCTTGGAATGCCAGTCCGATCAAGCCCAAAATCAAAGGCAGGTAAAAGAACCGGTTCCAACCGCGGTTGTCCATCATCTCTTGGGTGAGCGTGTCCCGGTTGCCCAGGCGCTCGGCGTCAATGAAGTCGACCCCGCTGAGCCAGTTGCCGTCCATGAAGTCGCCGTGACCCTGGACGTCGTTTTGCTTTCCAATGAAGTTCCAGAAGAAGTACCGGAAGTACATCCAGCCCATTTGGAAGTCCGTGAAAAAGCGCAGGTTTTCACCCTGGGTCGGCATCAACTCTTCGAGCGTTTTGGTCAGGCGACCTTCCGCCTGCAGTGCCCGGCGCACGTCATCCTGGTTGCGCGTTTGGTTGGCCCGCTGCGTGGACCGGCGCAAGTCCTCCTCTTGGGCGCGCTTGGTGCGCTCCAAGCGTTGCACATGTCCCTTTCCGTATTCCAACCCTTTGTCCAGCTGGTCAACGATGTACCCCGTGAGGCTGGAACGCATTTGCGCATTGTCGAGGGGTGCCGAGTTCATTTGGCCCGTTTCAGGGTTGCGCACCAGAAGGACGTTCTTGCCTTGAACGCCAAAGTCCGTGTCAAAACGCTGCCCGTAATCGGCAAACAAGCGGCGAAGCACACGCTCGAGTTCGGCTTGGGCCATGCCTGCTGCAAGGATGTCGTTCTCCAAGTGCGCCTCGAATTCAGGACGCGACATGGCCACCTCCGACAACGGGCTGGTGTAGTAAGTCGGCGAATTGAATCCCTTGTAATTGCTCCACTTCTTGTACTCCCCGATATGCGATCCCGTGGAACTGTACATCCGAGGGAAGACCATGGTGAAGTCCGCGTTGTAGTTGGGCTTCGAGCCCCGCTTTTCGCCGCTGTCCACGTATTCCTCGACGATGAAGTACTTCTCACCCTCGTTCGCCTTGACGAAGTTCTCTGCCGCGTACTCGCCTTTGAAGCTCTTGACCCGTCGGTTGACCGGACCGCGCTTCTTCATGACGCTGTAGCTCTTGACCCACGCAGGCTTGCCATCGAGGTACGGCTTGTCCAGTGCAGTCGGTGTGTCCCAAAACTGACCTGTCGTCAAGGGGCGGTCTCCATATTGCTCGCGGCTGAGGTAGCTCAGCAGGGCGAAGAGGTTTTGGGGATCGTTTTCATCCATGGGCGGATTCGCCGCCGAACGAATCATGATGGTTGCAAACGAGCTGTAGCCCAAAAGCACCATGGCCATGCCCAACGTAAGCGTGTTGACGGCCCACCATCCCTTGCGCTGAGAGACCACCACCAAAGCCACGATGGCCCCCACCAGCAACGCGAGGTACACCAGCGCGCCGGTGTTGAACGGCATGCCTAGGTCGTTCACAAAGAACAACTCAAAGCCCCCTGCAAGCTGCACCGCGCCTTTGATCAAGGCTTCTTGCACAAAGCCAAGAAGCACGATGGAAACAGCACCTGTGATGACCAAACCCTTCCATGAGAACGTGTAATTCCGGTAGTAGTACACCAGCGCAATCGCGGGGATCGCCAACAAATTCAACAAGTGAACCCCAATCGACAACCCCATGAGGTAAGCGATGAGGATGATCCACTTGGCCGAACCGGGCTGGTCGGCCACGTTTTCCCACTTGAGGATGGCCCAAAACACCAGCGCCGTGAACAGGCTGGACAAGGCGTACACCTCGCCTTCCACCGCGCTGAACCAGAACGAGTCGCTGAACGTGTACGCCAAGGCGCCAATGGCGCCCGCGCCCAACACCGCCACAGCTGCGCCACCCTCAGGTTGGTCTTGGCCCGTGAGTCGTTTGGCCAAGTGCGTGATGCTCCAGAACAGGAACAAAATCGTGAACGAACTGCTGAGCACAGACAACCCGTTGGCCGCCATGGCAGCCGATTCAGGGCTCATCGGAATCATCAGAAAGCGCGCCAGCAACATGAAGAACGGGGCCCCAGGAGGGTGGCCGACCTCGAGTTTGTACGCGGAGGCGATGAATTCACCGCAGTCCCAGAAACTCGCGGTGGGTTCAACAGTCAAGAAATACACCAGCGTGGCCACGGCCCATACGGCCCAGCCAGTCACGTTGTTCAAGCGATCAAAACGCATGCAGTTTCAGGTCTTCGTGGATGCGCGAACAGCGGTGTTCGCGTTCCGCGAAGGTAGGGCACGCCTTGCGAAGCCAAGGCTCAACGCACGACCAAGACAGGCCGCGCTGTCCAGCCGTCTCCAGAGACCTCTGCGAGGACAATTCCCCGCCACTCCGGGCGCAACGTCAGGGACTCGCCTGGGGTGATGCCTTGGCGGGTCATCAAGGTTTGGCCAAGGGCATTTCGAAGCACCACCGTGACAGTTCCCTCTGTCCAACCTGTGAACTGCACTTGGTCCTGTGCGGGGTTGGGCATGGCAGTGACCGTGGGTCTCGCCAAAGTCAACACACCGTCGGGTTCCTCCTCACCGCATCCCTCGATCACGTCCACACCCACCGTGGAGCTCCACGATTCCTCTCCGCTGGTCAAGACCTCCAGCACATTTTGCCATGCAGGCAATTCCTGTCCCACCCCCACGGCCAAATCGAGCACATTGATGTCCTCCAACGCCACGC
>JBMZAL010000059.1:0-1610 GCA_049611325.1 Flavobacteriales bacterium | reverse complement strand
TTCCTGTCCCACCCCCACGGCCAAATCGAGCACATTGATGTCCTCCAACGCCACGTCCTCCAAGGCCGCTTCCAAGGCAAAGCAGTAGCCCACGGGCAGGCAAAAGGCGAAGGTTTGATTGATGGATCCCCCTTGCAACACCTGACTCAAGTCCAGCTCCACGTCGACATCCAACATGCTCAAGACGAGTTCGAGTTCCAAGGGATCGACGCCGGCTGCAGAGCCCCATTCGGCGTTCAAGGCAATGACCACGTTTTCGCATTCCCCTTCGGTTTGGCCCTCATTGAGCTGCTCCCAACACACTTGAACGAACTCGTCCTCGCACATCACGCTGACACACATCCACAACACGTCGTCAATGGCCCCCCAAAACGCGACTTGCGTGACGCCATTGGGCTCGTCTTCCCCGACGATTTGGCCATTGCCTTCCCACTCGAGGTCGTCCCCAGACAAGGGGACTCCCGCGGGATTGGACACATCGTAGATCTGGAAATTCCACACCCCAGGAACGTCACTGGGCCACGCTTCGACGATGGGTTCGCAACCGCCCGTCGAACCGCACTCTCCGGGCGTGAATTCCGTGACGCCCCCGTAAAACGTGGCGTGACACGCATTGCTGTAGGTGACTCCATCACAACCACATACGGGGTCCCACTCCTCGGTGCACGCCATGTCGGGATCGAGGAGCGACTCGTCAATGCAACCGCCCACTTGCCCTTCCAGCTCTTCGCAAGCCCACACGCCCATGGGGCAGTCAGGCGTCTCGTAAAACGCGCACACCTCTTGGGCGCCGTCCAACATGTCGGGCGTCAATTCCAAGACAGGCCCGCCAAAATTCAACCAGTTGCCATCAATGATCCAGTTGATCAAGGCATCGTCCGGAAAATCAGACGCCTCAAAGACATAGGAGCCCATCGCCGTCATTTCCCCGTCGATTTCGAGCTCACAATCCGACCCAAAGTCAGCCGGGGTGATGCAATCTTCGGCCACACATCCGATGGGCGTGTCCATCAACACACACACTTCCCACGTGGGTGCGCCCAACATGTCATACCACTCAAACACCGTGCTGTCGCTCGACTGTGCCATTGACCCATTGACGTACCAGGAATAGTACGCACCTTCCGGACCGCCTGTCGCTTCAAACACATAGGCTCCATTCGGCCCGACGCCCAATTCTGCCTCAATGTCCACCTCACAGTCGGCGAAGTTGTTTTCCACGCAAAACGTGTATCCGGTGATTTGGTTTTGGGTGAACGAAGGCTCGGGTTCAGATACAGACCACATCAGGTCATCCGTGACCACATCCACCATGGCAACCCAATCAGAATTCGCAGGAACATCCAACCCCACGAAATAGCATCCCGCCGGCAGGCAGATCTGCGCCTCGGAAGAAGCCCCGTTGGGGGAAAAGTCCACCGTTCCATCGGCGGAAATCACCGTCAAACCATTCAAGGGCGTGACCCAGAAATAGGTTTCCTCCGAAAAAGGTCCATCCGAGGAACCTCCTGCGAAAGAGAGCCAAAGCGGGGCGCACACGGGTTGGGCGAGCGCAGAGAAAGTCAGGGCCATCACAGCCAGGGTCAAGGTCAAAAAACGCATGTCGTAAG
>JBMZAL010000058.1:0-7779 GCA_049611325.1 Flavobacteriales bacterium | reverse complement strand
AGCGCTCACGCAACAACTTCAAGATTGGTCCCGTGGGCTCGATGCCCATGGAGATCGTCCGGGCGTTTGCCCACTTGAAGCGTGCCGCGGCCATGACCAACTGCGAGTTGGGGGCGATGGACGCGTCGAAGAAGGACCTGATTGTGGCGGCCTGCGACGAAATCCTGGCGGGCAAGCTCGACGACCAGTTTCCGCTGGTGGTTTGGCAAACAGGGTCGGGCACCCAAAGCAACATGAACGTCAACGAGGTCGTGGCCAACCGCGCCCATGTTCTTGCAGGGGGCACCCTCGGTCAAGGCGACCGTCCGGTTCACCCCAACGACGACGTGAACAAGAGCCAGAGCTCCAACGACACCTTCCCCACGGCCATGCACATCGCGGCCTACGCCACCATCGTCGAGACGACCCTTCCCGGGGTGGAGCGCTTGCGGGACGCGTTGGCGGCGAAGGCGCAGGTCTTTGACGACATCGTCAAGATCGGCCGCACCCACCTCATGGATGCCACGCCTCTGACCTTGGGTCAGGAGTTTGGGGGGTACGTGGCGCAGTTGGAGTTTGGGCTGAAGGCCTTGCGCAACACGTTGCCTCACTTGCAACAGCTCGCCCTGGGTGGCACGGCCGTCGGCACGGGCATCAACACCCCCGAGGGCTACGACGTCCTCGTGGCCAAGCACATCGCCGCGTCGACGGGCCACCCGTTCGTCACGGCCGACAACAAGTTTGAAGCCCTCGCGGCGCACGACGCCATTGTCGAAAGCCACGGCGCCCTCAAGCAACTCGCCGTCTCCCTGAACAAAATCGCGAACGACATCCGGATGATGGGTTCGGGGCCGCGTTCGGGCATCGGCGAGCTCTTGCTCCCCGCCAACGAGCCCGGGTCGAGCATCATGCCCGGCAAGGTGAACCCGACCCAGTGCGAGGCCATGACCATGGTGTGCGCGCAGGTGATGGGCAACGACGTGGCGGTCACGGTGGGTGGCACGCAGGGCCACTACGAGCTCAACGTGTTCAAGCCCATGATGGCCCGCAACATCCTCGAGTCAGCGCGCCTGCTCGGCGATGCATGCGTGTCCTTTGCGGAACATTGCGTGGATGGCATCGAGGCCAACACGGACCGCATCACCGAACTCGTCAACAACAGCCTCATGCTGGTGACGGCCCTCAATACCAAGATTGGCTATTACAAGGCGGCCGAGATTGCGGGCAAGGCGCACGCCGAGGGCACCACGCTCAAGGCTGCGGCACTGGCCACGGGTTACTTGACGGAAGAAGAATACGACGCCTGGGTCGTGCCCGGCGACATGGTGGGACGCCGCTGATCCCGGCGCATTTCCAACGACGCGAAGGCGGGCTGTTACACCAACGGTTCGCCTTCGTCGCGTTTGAGGTCCCCCACGAGCTCTTTGATCCACTGCTCATCGGAGGCGGGACAAACCAACAGCGCGTGGGGGGTGTCCACCACGATGTAGCCGTCGAGGCCCTTCAATGCGACCAGCTTTTGGGGTCCCTCGCCGGGTGTGCCCACCACGAGGTTGTCGCGGGCGTCGACGGCCCGCAACCGCACGTGTGCTGCTGCATTGCCTTGGTCGTCGGGGGTCAGCTTGTCCTTCAGGCTGCCCCACGTACCCAAGTCGCTCCATCCGATGTCACAGAGCACCACTTGCACTTGCGACGCTTTTTCCATGATGCCGTAGTCGATGCTGATGTTTTCACAGTTGCCATAGACCGCATTGAGCTCCGTGGGGTTGGCCAAATCTGCGTCCGCAAATTCGGCGAGCATGTCGGGCAGGTGGGCTTCGAAAGCCGCTTGGATGTTGCTCAAAGACCACACGAAAATGCCGCTGTTCCAGCAAAACTCACCGGAGGCCAAGAAGGTCTCGGCCGTGGCCAAGTCGGGCTTTTCTGTGAAGGTCTTGACCGGGCGAACCTCCGAACGCGCTTCGTCGTGAGGCTCCTCGTACTGGATGTAGCCGTAGCCGGTGTCGGGGCGGGTGGGCTGGATGCCCAACGTCACCAAGCTCGTGGTGTTGCGCGTGGTGTCCAACGCCGTGCGGCACACGTCGAGGAATCCGGATTCGTCCAAAATCAAGTGGTCCGAAGGCGCCACGACCACCGAAGCCTGCGGGTCGCGCGCGGCGATGACGGCGTTGGCGTAGGCGATGCATGGGGCGGTGTTGCGCATGAAGGGCTCGCACAAGATGTTCTCGACGGGCATCTCAGGAAGGTGCGTGGCGACTTGATCGCGGTACCGGGCATTGGTCACCACCAAGATGTTCTCGGCGGGGACGAGCTTTTCCAAACGGTCAAACGTCATGCGAATCAGGGAGCGACCCGTTCCGAGAATGTCCAGGAATTGCTTGGGCTCTGCGCTTCGCGACATGGGCCAAAACCGCGACCCGATGCCGCCGGCCATGATGACCGCGTAGGTGTGTGCTTCGTGGGCCATGGGCGTCAGCGTGGGGGTTGTGAAGGGACGGACCACTCAGGGCATGTCGGACACTTTCCTTTGGAGGCTTTGGTCGTGTTGCAGCCTGCCAAACACAGGGCGAGCAGGGCCAAGCAAAGTCCAATTCCTTTCTGGTTCATGGCCGCGAAGTTAGCTTGTACCTTCGTCCCATGGGTTTGTTCTTCCACATCGGCCGCTACGCCTCCTTCATGAGGAGTGTGTTGCGTCGTCCGGAGCAAGGTGCGGTGTTCCGCAAATTGCTGGTGGAAGAAATGAACGCCATTGGATTGCAGAGCCTGGGCATTGTCGCCCTGCTGAGTGTCTTCATGGGGGCGGTCATTTGCATTCAGACGGCACACCAAATCGGCGGTTGGATTCCCGTGTACACGATTGGGTTCACCGTCCGCCAGACCATGATTTTGGAGTTTAGCCCCACGCTGATTCCTGTGATTTTGGCGGGCAAGGTGGGGTCCAACATTGCGTCTCAGCTCGGGACCATGCGGGTCACAGAACAAATTGACGCCCTGGAAATCATGGGTGTCAACAGCGCGGGGTACCTCGTGCTCCCCAAGATGATTGCAGCCCTCACGTGCATCCCGTTCCTCGTCATCCTGAGCATGGCCCTCGGCATCGGGGCAGGACTGTGGGTGGGCGTCTCGACGGGGGTCAGCTCCGCTGCGGACTTCGAGTACGGCATGCAGATCGATTTCAACGCCTTTGACGTGACGTACGCCCTGATCAAAACCTGCGTGTTTGCCCTCATCATCAGCTCGGTGAGCGCCTATCACGGGTACTTCACCTCCGGCGGCGCGCTCGAGGTGGGACGCAGCAGCACCAAGGCCGTGGTCTATGCGGTGGTGATTGTGATGGTGGCGAATTTGTTGTTGACCCAAATGCTTCTCGGCTAAAGACGCGGGCGATGATTGAGATTCACAACGTGTCGAAGTCCTTTGGAGACCAAACCGTCTTGCGCGACGTCTCCGCCCAGTTCCACCCGGGGAAGGTCAATTTCATCATTGGCCGAAGCGGTTCGGGAAAGAGCGTCCTGACCAAATGCACGGTCGGACTCCTCGAGCCAGATGAAGGTCACGTCACCTACGATGGCCGCAACTTCACAGAGATGGACCGCCGAGGCCGCAAGGCCGTCCGTCAAGAAATCGGCATGCTCTTTCAGGGCAGCGCCTTGTTCGACAGCATGACGGTGGCGGAAAACGTGATGTTCCCCTTGCGCATGTTCAGCGACGCGACGGAAGCGGAGATGCGCGACAGGGCGGCCTTTTGCCTCGAACGCGTCGAATTGACCCACGCCACGGACAAGTTCCCCTCCGAACTCAGTGGCGGGATGCAAAAGCGCGTGGGCATCGCCCGGGCCATTGCGATGAACCCCAAATACCTCTTCTGCGACGAACCCAACTCTGGGCTGGATCCCCAAACCGCCATCGTCATCGACAACCTCATCGGCGATTTGACCCGTGAATTCAACATGACCACGGTGGTGGTCTCCCACGACATGAACAGCGTCATGGAGGCGTCGGATTTCATTCACTTTGTCCACCAAGGCCAAATCGCCTGGAACGGACCCACCTCTGAGCTCCTGACCGCAAAAAGCGAGGCGCTCAACGAGTTCATCTTCGCCTCCAAAATCATGCGAGAGTTGCGCAAGACCATCTCATGAGCCACGACGCGAAAGAGGGCTTCGTTCCCTATGCCTTGCCGCGCTTGACGCCCGAGGAGATGGTGGCCCAGAGCTTGGCATTTTACCAGGAGATGGACACCCGCCGCAGCGCCCGGGTCTTTTCGCCGGAGCCCATTCCACTGGAGGCGGTGCGTCACTGCATCGACACGGCGTGCACCGCCCCATCGGGCGCGCACAAGCAGCCGTGGACGTTTTGTTTGGTGACCAACCCCGAATTGCGAAAGGACATTCGCCATGCCGCCGAGGAGGAGGAGTTCCGCAACTACCACGGCCGCATGAGCCAAGAATGGCTAGAGGATTTGGAGCAATTTGGCACGGACCACATCAAGCCGTTCATCGAAGAGGCTCCCGCCCTGATCGTGGTGTTCAAGCAAGTGCACGACACGCAAGAAGGAGGCGGGAAGCGCGCCAACTATTACGTGAATGAGAGCGTGGGCATCGCCGTGGGCATGCTGCTCACTGCCTTGCATCGCATTGGTCTTGTGGCGTTAACCCACACGCCCTCGCCCATGGGCTTTTTGGCGGAGGCCCTGCAACGACCCGCCAACGAGCGGGCCTTCCTCAACATCCCCATCGGGTATCCCGCGGAGGGGTTGACCGTTCCGGATTTGACCCGGAAGTCCCGGGCCGAGGTTTTGGCGGAGTACCCCTGAACAGGTTGTTCACGGCCAAAACGTTTAAAAGTTTCAAACAAGTGCGCTTGGTGCTTAAAGCGTGCCGTTAATTTGCGGCCGAATTCACACACTGAATACAACCCAATATCATGTCTGATATCCAAGAAAAAGTGACCGCGATCATCGTGGACAAGCTCGGCGTTGACGCCGGAGAGGTGAACACTGAAGCCTCGTTCACGAACGATTTGGGAGCCGACTCCCTCGACACCGTGGAACTCATCATGGAATTCGAAAAGGAATTCAACATCGCCATCCCCGACGACCAAGCTGAGAAGATCAGCACGGTGGGCCAGGCGGTCGATTACATCTCGCAGAACGCGTAAAATTCAGCATTCGCTGAACCGGTTCATTTCTTGAAGTCATGGAACTCCGTCGCGTAGCGGTCACTGGGTTGGGGGCCATTACCCCCTTGGGCAACGATGTGCGAACGTTTTGGGCCAATGCGGTTCAAGGCGTGAGCGGCGCTGCCCCCATCACCCGCTTCGACGCCACCAATTTCAAGACGCAGTTTGCGTGTGAAGTCAAGGACTTTGACCCCTCCGAGTGGATTCACCGGAAGGACTCGCGCAAAATGGACTTGTTCACGCAGTACGCCGTCGTGACGGCGGAAATGGCACTCAAGGACGCCGGCCTCTCTGTGGAGGCCGGCAACCTTGACCCCGACCGGGCAGGTGTCATTTGGGGCTCGGGCATCGGAGGTTTCCAAACCTTCATGAACGAGGCCAAGAACTTCTACACTGGAGACGGCACCCCGCGCTTTTCGCCGTTCTTCATCCCAATGATGATTACCGACATTGCGCCGGGTCACATCAGCATTCGGAACAACCTGCGCGGACCCAACTACGCGACGGTCTCGGCCTGTGCGAGTTCCACCCACGCCCTCATCGATGCCTTCAACACCATTCGCTTGGGCAAGTCCGACGTCGTGGTGACGGGGGGCTCTGAAGCGGCGGTTGTGGAAGGTGGCATCGGGGGCTTCAACGCCTTGAAAGCGCTGTCCACCCGCAACGACGATCCCGCCCGTGCTTCGCGTCCCTTTGACGCCACACGCGATGGATTTGTACTCGGCGAAGGGGGTGGTGCCATCATTCTCGAGGACCTCGAGCACGCCCGTGCCCGTGGCGCCAAGATTTACTGCGAAATGGTGGGCGGTGGCATGACCGCAGACGCGCACCACATCACGGCGCCCCACCCCGAAGGATTTGGGGCGCGGAACGTGATGAAGAATGCGATGGACGACGCGGGATTGTCCCCTTCGGACATCGACTACGTCAACGTCCATGGCACGTCCACCCCGCTCGGTGACGTGGCAGAGGTCAAGGCCATCCAACAGGTGTTTGGCGAAGCGGCCTACGATTTGAACATCAGCTCCACCAAGAGCATGACCGGTCACCTTCTCGGGGCGGCTGGCGCCATTGAAGCGATGGCATGCATCATGTCGATTGTGGACCAGGTGGTGCCTCCCACCATCAACCACGAACACGAAGACGATCAGCTGGACAACAAGCTGAACTTCACGTTGAACAAAGCCCAAAAGCGCGAAGTCCGCGCCGCCTTGAGCAACACCTTTGGCTTCGGCGGCCACAACGCCTCTGTGGTGTTTAAAGCCCTTTCATGATTCGGTTTTGGCAACGTCTGACTCGGGCCACCCAACAGGGCCCCGATACGGACATTCGCACATTGGTGCGTCGGGAGTTTGGCCTGCGGGTGGGACAACGACGCGCCTACGACGAGGCCTTGACCCATTCGTCCATGCTGGACGGGGACAAGACGGGGTTGAAGAGCAACGAGCGCCTTGAGTTTTTGGGCGATGTCGTGCTGGACATGACCATGGCCAACTACCTCTACCGTGCGTTTCCGGAGGCGCAAGAGGGCGAACTGACCAAGCGCAAGAGCCGCATTGTGAACCGGAAGAACCTGAATTTGCTGGGCAAGAACATGGGCCTGCATCACCTCATTCAGGCCAAAATGCGCCGCGAGGACATCCACGACTCCATGGTGGGCAATGCCTTGGAGGCCTTGATCGGAGCCATCTACCTTGACCACGGATTCAAGAAGACCCAACGTGCCGTGTTGCTCATGCTCAAGCACTACGGCTTGGACGAGCAGGTCAACGAGACGCACGACTTCAAGAGCCAGTTGCACCAATGGGCGACCAAGCGCAAGAAGAAATTGGCGTTTGAGGTGCTCAAAGACGATGACGCGGCAGGCGAGGAACGCTACGAGATTGCCGCCAAGGTGAACGGCGAGGTCTACGGCATTGGCATCGGCCGGTCGAAGAAGTTGGCCGAACAGGAAGCCGCGCGCCGCGCCTGGAAGAAAGTCTACGACCGCCGCACCGCGTCGGGCGGAGGCGCGAAGCGCAGCAGCGCCGAACAGCCTCAGGCATCTTCAGGCGAAGGGCGCCGTTCTCGGGGTGCAGGATCCTCTCGCCGCCGCCGTCCTGCCAAATCCAAGTCCGAGTCGGCAAACGCTTCCCAAGCGTCCAACGGCAAAGCGTCGGAGAAGGCGTCACCCAAGGAAGGCGTCAAACCGCGGACGGGACGGTCGCGTTCGCGTCGTTCGGGCGGCAACAAGCCGTCGGAATCGTCCAATTCGACCAAGGCGTAACCCATGCTTCACACGCTTGAGTGGGAATACACGCCGGACTATGAGCTCCTCGGTGTGAGTTCAGCCGTGGGATGCCACCGACTGGCGTGGTCCATGAATCGGGCGTTTGGATGGCGTTTGACCTGCGACCAAGATGTGGTCATGGGACAAGGCAAAAAAGAAGACACTGTACACCCTTCCATGCGGTATGTGGATGAGGAGGCAGGCATTGCCATCACCCTGATCTTGAATCGCCTTCCGGGTGGCATGTTGGCCAAGGGAGCTGCGGGATTGGACTTTCTTGTCATGGTCAACCACCACGAGCTCGCCGCCCACGAGGTGATCGCGACCCTTCGTGGATTGCCTGAGGTGGC
>JBMZAL010000057.1:248-7888 GCA_049611325.1 Flavobacteriales bacterium | reverse complement strand
CCGCCCAAATCCAGGAGGAATTGGCCGGTCGTGACTTGCCCCTCGTGTTGAACACCACGCCCGGTGTGTACGCCACGCAGCAAGGTGGAGGTGACGGAGATGCCCGTGTCACGATTCGCGGGTTTGACCAAACGAACCTCGCGGTCATGGTGGACGGGGTCCCCATGAACGACATGGAGAACGGTTGGGTGTACTGGAGCAACTGGGCCGGCTTGGACCTCGTCGTTCGGACCACGCAGGTGCAGCGTGGCCTCGGGGCCAGCAAGCTCGCCATCCCCTCAGTGGGGGGAACCATCAACATTTTGACGGGTGGCGACGAGTCGGCCAACGGGTCCATCAACTACCAGGCTGAGATGGGGTCTTACGGCTACTATAGAAACAGCTTGAGCGGCGTATTTGGCAACCAGGACAAGGGATTCCTGCACTTCGTAGGGTCCTACAAATCCAACCAAGGCTTCGCGGACGGCTTGGAATCGGAAGCCTACGCATACTACCTCAAGGGGAGAAAAACCGTGGGCAACCACAACTTGAGCTTCACGACGTTTGGCGCTCCGCAACGTCATGGCCAGCGTTCTTACCAAATGCAGGTGTACGAATACGACACCGACTTGGCGCAACGGTTGATTGCCGAGGAGGGACAAGCGAGCGTGGACGAGTACGATGAGGTGGTGGATGGGCTGTCTGAAACCTCCATCGTCAACCGCGGACGCAGCTTCAACGAGTTCATGGTGAACTACCAGGAGGTGTTCTACAACTACAACGAAGAGACGGGGCAGGTGGACACGACGTTTGGGGGCATGCGACGCTACAACCCCCGTCAAAACCAATACTTCAAGCCCATCGTCACCGTTCGTGATGTGTGGAGCTTGTCGGACAAGTCGACATTGACGACCACGGCCTATGCGAGCTTTGGCAGCGGCGGGGGCGAGGCCTTGGCCAGCACGCCAGGGCAACGCTTGGCCGACGGCACGTTGGACTTGCAAGGCACGTGGGATGCGCACCAGTTGTTTGAATTTGGGCCCAACGGACTCAACGTGGATGAAAACGGCGAGCGCAAAGGCTCCAACTTCATTCGCATTGCCCACAACGACCACCGTTGGTTTGGGGCCTTGTCCAACTTCAACTCGGCGTTGACGGACGAATTGACCTTCAGCGCGGGCATCGATGCACGCCACTATACGGGAAGCCACTACCGGACGCTGGGAGACATGTTTGGGGCCGATTACTACGATGCGCCTGACGATCGCCGGGACCAAAACTCGAACTTCGACACTCCCTTGCGGACGGGGGACAAGTATTACTACTACGACGATGGCCAGGTGGCTTGGGGCGGTTCGTACTTCCAATTTGAACTCGACAAATACAACTACTCAGCCTTCATCAACGTCTCGGGTGCCCAGAGCTGGTACCGCGCCATTGACTACTTCCGACCCAACGTGGTGACCCTCAACGACACCACGTACGAAGTGCGATCCACAGACGAGTATCGCGTGTTGGGTGACACGGAATGGCTGATGGACACGACGTTCTTGACGGCGGACCATCCAGGCCTGTCCACCTACACCACCGACTGGGTGCGATTGAACAGCGCAACCATCAAGGCAGGAGGCAGCTACAACATCAACGAGTGGGTGAATGCTTACACCAACATCGGGTATTTGAACCGCGCACCGTTGTTCAACTCGGTGTTTGACATCAACAACAACGTCATCGAGGGGTACGAAAACCAATACGTGAAGGCCGTGGAAGTGGGGGTCAAATACGCCCGTGGCAAGTTTGCATCCAACATCAATGCGTACCGCACAGGGTGGGAGAACAAACCCGTGAACCGCTTCTACGGCGTGTCAGGGTTGTGGAAAGACGAGAATTTGTCAGTCTACGCGGACACGTCCACCGTGGCCGGCCGTGAGGCCATGATTGAACTTGCGGAAAGCAACGCAAGCGCCGAGGAGTGGGGAGAGGTGGCGTTGTCGGTCATCGACGATGTGGACCGAAACCTGGGCTACAATTTGTTGAACGCGGATGCGGTGCACTCCGGGGTGGAGTGGGATTTCTCGTACGACCCCACGAACAAGTTCAACATCCAAGGGGTGGTCTCCGCCGGAAACTGGCGTTGGACCAGCAACGAAAGCGTAGACTTGATCAACCGCACCACCAATGCGTTCATCACGCGTTTGGACGACGGTGCCATCGCCGACACCTTGGTGAACTTGGATGGGGTCAAGGTGGGGGATGCGGCGCAACGCCAAATCTCCTTGGCCGCCCGGTACTCGCCCAAGCGAGGCACCTACTTCTCCATTCGGAACACCTATTTCTGGCAGCACTACGCCAACTTCTCACCCGGGGATGTGATTACCGAGGGAGAGCCCAAGGACGTGTGGGTGACGCCGGCTTACTCGCTTTTGAACTTCAATGCGGGGACGTCTTTTGACGTGTCCGACAACGCCCGCCTCCGTTTGCGATTGAGCGTGACCAACGCCCTCGATGTGCTCTACGTGTCGGACGCGACCAACAACTCTCAATACGCGGCCAACGGTTACGGGTTGGAAGGAGGAAGTGGTCGTGCCGAAGTGTTTGTCGGCCCCCCGCGCATGGTGCGATTGAGTGCCGTGCTTGAATTGAAAGGACTCCAAAACAGAACTCCCAAGGAATGAATTTGAAACTGACATTGGCCTTGACAGCCGCCTTGGTGTCGACCGCATTGGTCGCCCAAGAGAACATTCTCGACATGCGCGAGAATTACAACATTGGACAAACCGTGACGGTCACTGGTGTTGTCACAAGCGACGACAACCTCGGTTCCGTGCGTTACCTGCAAGACGCCACAGCTGGCATCGCCCTCTATCCCGGCCAAGACTGGTCCGCATGGGAAGCCACGCCACAGATTGGTGACAGCCTTTCGGTGACTGGAGAGATCACCGAGTACAACGGGTTGCTCGAAGTGGGGCCCAACTTGACGGACGTGACATTTTTTGGGCAAGGCACCGTGCCGACCCCACTTGAGATCTCCCCTTCCCAAATGGGGGAAGACCTCGAAGGTCAACTCGTGCGCATCAATGGGGTGACGTTTCCCCTTGCCGGCACCTTCATCACGGGAAACAACACCTACGATTTCACCTCAGCAGGAGAGTCCGGTGTGATTTACGTTCGCACCAGCAACAGCTTGGTGGGGCAGGAGTTGACGGGATGTGAAGTGGACATGCTCGGCATCGTGTCACAGTTCTCGTTTGACGGCTTCGGCGGCTACCAAATCCTTCCCCGAGGACCGGTGGACTTGATTCCCGCTTCGGCGTTGTGCTATACCTCTCCCGTGTCTCAAACCAACTTGGCCACGACGAGCTTCACTTTGTCTTGGACCACGGATTTGGCGTGCGATGGCACAGTGGAATACGGTCTGACGGAGGACTTGGGATTGACGGCTTCTGCAATCACAGGCAACACGCCAAGTCACTTCGTGAATTTGGAGGGGTTGGAGCCCGGCACCATCTACTACGCCCGGGCGGTGTCCACGTTGGAGGATGGCTCTTCCGCGCTGTCCACCATTCGTCCTTACGCCACAGTGTCGGAAAGTTCAGGAGACATTCACGTCTACTTCAACGGCCCGGTGGACCACAGTGTGGCCACGGAGGAGTTGGCCCTGTCCCTCGGCACCGACATGAACGACACGGTGGCTGCATGGATCATGAGTGCGCAACACACGTTGGACGTGGCGGCCTACAACCTGAACGACCAAACCGTGGAAGATGCCGTGAATGCCGCCGCCGCCAATGGCGTGCAGATTCGTTGGATTTACGAAGGCCAAAACGCCAACATCGGCCTCAGCAGCCTCGACGCTTCTGTGGTCACGCATCCCCGCACAGATGGGGAAGGCAGCGGCATGCACAACAAGTTTATCATTGGTGACGCGGACCACGTTGAGTCTGCGTTCGTGTTGACGGGCTCCACGAACCTCACCACGGGTCAGCTTGTGAGCGACTTGAACAACGTGATTGTGCTCGAAGACCAAAGTTTGGCCCGTGCCTACGAATTGGAATTCGAAGAAATGTGGGGCGCAGAGGGCATGACGCCCGACGCATCCAACGCCAAGTTTGGTGCCGACAAATCGTGGAATACGCCGGTGGACTTCCTCGTGGGAGGCAGCCCTGTGGAGCTGTACTTCTCGCCCACAGACGGCACCAATGCAGCCATTCTTTCTGAAATCGAAGCCGCCAACGCGAATTTTGAATTCGCACTTTTGACGCTGACACGAGACGATTTGGGCGATGCCATTGTAGAGCTCAACCAAAGCTTCTTTGTCAGCCCCATCGGAGTCATCGAGCAAGTCAACACCACGGGTAGTGAGTTTGACAATCTGATCAGCAACGGCGTGCAAGCCTACGCCCACGACGTGAGTGGCGACTGCCACCACAAATACGCCATTGTCGACCACAGCGAGCCGGGTACGGATCCGCTCGTTATCACGGGATCCCACAACTGGTCTTCAAGTGCGGAAAACGTGAACGACGAGAACACCGTGATTGTGCATGACGCACGTGTGGCCAATCTGTATCACCAAGAATTCCGCGGCATCCTCAACGCCTTGAATGGCGGAGGCGATGCGGTGCAGGACCTCGGCGTGCGTCACTGGACGCTCATGCCCAACCCTGCGCGTGAACAAGCGTGGGTGCAAGGTGTGAACGCCACAGATGCGGTGACCGTGCTCGACGCGGGTGGCCGTCAGGTTCAACTCGACGTGCGGCGTCAAGGGAATGTGGCCCAGCTTGAATTGGGCGCCTTGTCTCCCGGCATGTACCACGTGGTGGTGACGGCAGCGAACGGGGTGGTGACCACCACACGTCTCGCGGTGCAGTAATCCGTTTCGATACCCAACGGATTGAATCCCTGGGCGATGTGGTGTATTTTCATCACATGGTCCAGGGATTGTTGCAACATTGGGATTCGTATTCGGTCGACCAACACGACACGTGGCGAAGGCTCTATGAGCGCCAAGTCACCAACTTGGCAGGGAAGGCATCGCCCTTGTATTTGGACAGCCTCGAGGCCATGAAATTCGCCTTGACCCGCAATGAGGTTCCCCGGATTTCTGCCATGGAGGCGCTGCTTCAATCGACCACGGGTTGGTCTCTCACCGTGGTGCCCGGCTTGATTCCCGTGGAAGACTTTTTCAAGCTTCTCGCCCAAAAGCGGTTCTGCACATCCACCTGGGTGAGGCGTCCGGACCAGCTCGACTACATCGAAGAGCCAGACATGTTTCACGACACTTTTGGCCACATCCCGCCGCTGATGAATGCCGATTTTGCGGCGTTCATGCAGCGCTTTGGGGAGGTGGGGTCGGCTCTTGTGGAGGCCGGCGAAGCGGAGGCGGTGTTGGGCTTGCAGCGGTTGTACTGGTATTTCGTGGAGTTTGGGTTTGTGCGCGGCGCGGATGGCGACCCCGAACTGCTCGGGGCTGGCATCATGAGCAGCTTTGGAGAGACGAACCATGCGTGGTCTTTGAAGGGCGCGCTTCGACCCTTTGTCCTCGAGGAAGTCATGGACACGCCTTTCCGCACAGACGTCATTCAAACCAAATATTTCCTTGTGGAAGACGTGGTGGAATTGAGGCGTGATTTGGACCGGTGGTTTGCCACCTTCAATCTCTCGGAGCGTGTCTAAGCTTTGGATGGCAAGCCTCGCATGGGTATTGTGCCTTTGCGCCGTCGCCCAGTGCGATGGGACCCGGTACCGCTACCGTATGTTCAGCGAGGTTGAGGTGACCTATGGCGTGATTTACGGTGCCAATGTGGGGTCTTCCGGGTCCAACGAAGAGCTCGACATGGACGTGTACCTGCCCGCAGGAGACGACGTGTCGGACCGGCCGGTGGTGATTTTGGCCCACGGCGGGTTCTTTATTGCGGGAAGCAACGACGGGGTCGATGTGGTTCCGCTTTGTGAGGACTTGGCCCGAATGGGGTACGTCGCGGCGTCGATCAGCTACCGCCTTGGAATCGACAACGTGTTTGATTTGGAGACGTCGCTTCAAGAGTCGGTGCTTCGAGGGGTGCACGACGCCAAAGCGGCCGTGCGCTACTTCAGAAAGACCCATGCGGAGCAAGGCAACCCATGGGGGATCGACCCCAATCGCATTGTGCTCGGCGGTTCCTCTGCGGGGGCGTTCATTGCCTTGCATACGGCCTACATCGACGACTTGGCCGAGGTGCCAGACATCATTGATTTGACCCAGCCGGGCCTTGGAGGTGGATTGGAGGGCTTCAGCGGCAATGCAGGGTACCCTTCTGATGTGCTTTCCATCATCAACATTTCAGGCGCCATTGGGGATGCAGACTGGATCGCAGAGGGAGATGTGCCTGTGGTGAGCACGCATGGCACCGCCGACGGCACGGTGCCCTACGGCACGGGTGACATTTCGTTGCTTGGCATCAATGTGACCCAAGTGGACGGAAGTTGGCCGGTGCACATTCGTGCCGAGGAGGTGGGGCTCGATCATCGGTTCATCACGTTTGAGGGCGCCGGACACGTGCCGCACATGACAAGCGACACGTATTACGATTTGACGCGTGCGGCGGTCATGGGATTCACCAGCCGTCAAGTGTGCCCGATGTATCCCGTGGTGCCGCAGTATTACGACGTCGACGACCCTCCGACGGTGGGATGTGCTGGGGACTTCGACTTGGACGGAAGCGTCACTGTGGCGGACATGCTTCAGTTGCTGTCCGAGTTTGAATGTGCACAGTCGTGTGCCTCAGACCTCAATGGGGATGGGGTGGTTTCGGTGGCGGACTTGTTGGCGCTCCTCGGATTGTTTGGAACTCCTTGCGTGTAAGGCGAGCCCTTCGCCCGGGCTTGATGTATCCTTGTTTTCATGCAGTTGACCACTTTGGATTGGATTTTCATTGGGGCCTATTTCGCGCTGGCCCTGGGGGTTGGTCTTTGGGCCAGCAAGCAGGCCAAAACCGATTCCGCCGGCTACTTCCTCGCGGGCCGAAACATGCCCTGGTGGCTTTTGGGCATCAGCATGGTGGCCACGACGTTCAGCACAGACACCCCCAACTTGGTGACGGACTTGGTGCGTCAACAAGGTGTGGCAGGCAACTGGGCGTGGTGGGCGTTTTTGCTCACAGGCATGGTGACGGTGTTTGTCTATGCGCGGTTGTGGCGTCGGTCCGGCGTCCTGACCGACATCAGCTTCTATGAATTGAGGTACGGCGGCAGGTCCGCGGCATTTCTACGTGGCTTCCGAGCGCTGTACCTCGGCTTGGTGTTCAACGTCTTGGTCATGGCCACCGTCAGCTTGGCCGCCATCAAACTCGGTGGCATTTTGCTCGGTTGGCCTGGATGGTTGACGTTGTTGGTCACCTGCAGCATCACGTTGGTGTACAGTGTGATGGGCGGGCTGCGCGCGGTCATCCTCACGGATTTCGTTCAGTTCATTTTGGCCATGATCGGGTCGGTGTGGGCGGCGTGGTGGATCCTCGACTTGCCTGAGATTGGCGGATTGGATGGCCTGCTCACGCACCCCGCTGTCGTGCCTCAGCTTTCCTTGCTTCCCGATTTGTCCGATGCCAATGCCTGGATCCCCATGTTGCTGATTCCCCTGGCGGTGCAATGGTGGTCGAGCTATTATCCGGGTGCTGAGCCCG
>JBMZAL010000057.1:0-238 GCA_049611325.1 Flavobacteriales bacterium | reverse complement strand
GCGGCTACATCGCCCAGCGCATGTTCTCTGCCAAGGATGAGGGGCATGCGGTTGGCGCGACGTTGTTGTTCAATGTGGCGCACTATGCGCTGCGGCCGTGGCCGTGGATTTTGGTGGCCCTCGCGTCGTTGGTGATGTTCCCCGATTTGGATGCGCTGCGAGAGGCCTTTCCCCACGTGGCTGAGGACAAAATCGGTCACGACTTGGCCTATCCCGCCATGCTTTCCCTGCTGCCTTC
>JBMZAL010000056.1:0-8115 GCA_049611325.1 Flavobacteriales bacterium | reverse complement strand
TTGTCCTTCGCCATGACCCGAAGGTACGCAGAGGTCCTACCTTTGAGGTCATGTTTCGAGCACCTCTTCGCGGTTTGGGTTGGCTGTGTCTGGTGGGGATTCTCCTCCTCGGTTGCCAACCTGCCACAGAGGAGGGGAACGGGTTGAAGGCTGGTTGGATTCAGCCCAAGCATGCGAATGGGTTTGCCTGGGCCGTGTCTGACCAAGGCCAAACCACGCTTGTCGTACGCCAACCCCGCACTGGAAAAGTGCTTGCCACGGTGTCAGCCGCGAACAGCCGAGACGGGGTCGAAGTGGGGGAGGGCGTGCCGCACGTGGTCGTCGACCGCAACAGGGGCTTCGTGACGACGAGCACGACCCATGTGCATTTGCTGGCGGAAGGCGCAGGGTTGGACGGTTGGCGTGGATGCACCTCGCTGAAGTATCTGCGAAACGAAAAGGTTTTGACGTGGGCGGACTCGACTGCAGTACGAGATGTGAGTGGAGACGGTGGTTTGAATGCAGAAGTCATCACGGTGGTGAATCCCGGGAGCATTTTGACGGGCCCACATCAAGATTTGGGGGAGCGAAACTGGCCTTGGGTTCCCGTGACGGAATACCTGGAGTCCCACCCCCTCGGACGGGCAGAATGGATGGTGGCCTTGGCATGGCTTGCCGGAGATTCGACCGCCGGCGCAGAGGCATTCAGGGCTGTCGAAGCCCGTTATGCGGCAGCCACGAAGGCCCCTCTAGGCAATGGCAAACGCGTCTTCACAGGCAGTGTGGCCGATGGTGTGTGGCACGCCCCGGGCAAGGGCAGCTTCGTGGCGCAGTGGATTGAAGATGCCGGTGGCACGTACGCGTTGGAAACCGTGGACGACCAAAGCAACGTGGCCTTGAGCCTGGAGTCCATGCTCGAATTGGTGTCCAAGACCGACGCATGGGTGCTCGTGACGCACGACAAGGATGGGGTCAACGAAGGAGATGTGTTGGCGATGGATCCCAGACATGCAGAGGTGATGAAGGCCGTCGATGAAGTCTGGGTGTGCAACACCGCAGAGGTGGATTATTTCGGTGAAGTGGTGGCCCATCCCGAATGGGTGCTCGAAGATTTGGCTGCGTTGGTGCAATTCAATGCTGAGGGACCCCATGGGGTGTTTGAAAAACTCGAGCGACCTTCCCAACAGCCATGAAGACCCCCCTTGTGTTTCTGTTGATGCTGTTGGCCCTCGGCCTGCATGTGGCCTTGGGCGAGGTTGACATTGCCTGGGGCGCGCTGTTGGGCGCGTTGTTGACAGGAGGGGAGGTGAATGAATTGCACGCCACCATCGTGAAAGAGGTGAGAGTGCCCCGGGCCACGACGGCCATGGTTTCTGGCACCTTGCTCGGATGGCTGGGCTTGCTCATGCAGACGTGGTTTCGGAATCCACTGGCAGGGCCAGGCGTCTTGGGAATCACCTCCGGGGGATCGCTCGGGGTCGCCTTGGCGGTGTTGCTCGGCTTGGCGTTGCCGGCGTGGATGGCGGCTGCCGTGGGGTGTTTTGCGGTGCTGCTGTTGATTGGTGTGGGGGCACGCCGCTTCGTGTCTCCCGTGACCACCTTGGTGTTTGGACTGATGATCAGCTACGCCGTAAGCGCCGTGGTGACGGTGTTGCAATCGTCCGCCACGGCCGAGGCCCTGCAGACCTATGTGTTCTGGGGCATGGGGACGTTTGGCAAAGCGAGCTTTTTGCAGGCGTTGTCTTGCATGACGCTCCAGGTGTTGTTGGGCATGTGGATGATGCGCCGCGCCAAATGGTTGGACATGTGGACGCTTGGAGAGGATTTGGCCCAAACCATGGGCGTCCCCAAGGCCCGCCTGCACTTGGAGATTTTGTTGATCACCGGCCTTGCATTGGGGGTGGTAACCTCGGTGTGTGGTCCCCTGGCATTCCTCGGTTTGGCCACTCCCCATGTCTACCGCTTTTTTCATCCCAAGCGTGGTCACATGGACGCCATCCAAGGCATCGGCATGTGGGGTGGATTGCTGGCGTTGCTCGCTGACGGCGTGGTGAGATGGACGGACAGCATGGCCATGCATTGGCCGTTGAATGCGGTGTTGGCCATCCTCGGTGCGCCTGTCGTTTTGGCCGTCTTGTGGAAACGAACCCACGATTGGTCATGAACTTGGTCTTGAACAACGTCAACGTGGGGCACAAACACCCTTTGACTGAGCCTCTGACCATGTCATTTGGCGCAAGGGGCATGCACGTTGTGCTGGGTGCCAATGGCGCGGGAAAGACCACCTTGCTCCGAACTGTCCTCGGGGTCCAAGCACCTCTCGACGGACACATCACCATGGATTTAGGGGGAGGTTCTGTGGACGCCAACGACCCTCGCGAATGGGGAAAGCACGTGGCCTTTGTGCCCTCCATGCCGCCCAAGCATGTGGGACTCACCGTGGCGGAAGTGCTGTCGTTGTCCGGCCCATGGGAGGAGGCGGTGTCGCATCATCCTCAGTTGGAGCCTTGGCTCAACCAACGGCTGTCCACACTGAGCGACGGCCAGGCACAGCAAGTCATGGTCGCTCGGGCCATGCTGCAATCGAACGATTGGTTGATGTTGGACGAGCCGACGGCTTTTTTGGACGTACGCGGTCAACGACATCTCTGGGGGATGCTCACCACACACCTGAATCGCGGCGGAAGCGTGATGATGGCCACCCACGACTTGAGGGGCGTGAACCGATGGATGCAAGAGGCGCCTGTTGATGTTTTGGAGGTGAGTTCGATTCACGTGCTTTCGTCAAGCGGACTCTCCCCACTGGCCTACGATGCGTCCTTGGACGCGTTGGAAGCGGCCTTGGGGTGAACAAACGCCCTTCCCGCGAGGTAACGAGGGCGTACCTTTGCCCTCCTTGAGAACGACCCCACCATGCTAGAGCGCATTTTGATTGGATTGACCTTCGTCACCGTCTTCTTTTTGATCCTCGAAACCCTGACGTTTCGGTCGTTGTGGAAGGCGTACGGGGCCATGTCCTGGTGGCCCACCGCCAAAACTGTGTGGTGGGCCGTCCACGTGGTGGTGTGGGCGGCGTTTTTGGCCGCGTTTTTCATGTGGCCGACGTGGCGAGGCACCCATCCCGTCCTGCTGCGCACCATCATGTCGGTGACGTTTGCCTTGACCATCCCCAAGCTTTTCGTGAGTGCGGTGCAATTGGTGGACGAGCTTCGGGCCTTGGGCGTGTTGGGTTGGTTGAAAGTCACAGGCCAAACCACCGAAGGCGCCATGGCCCGCGGATCCTTTCTGAACATCCTCGGCCAGGGGTTGGGGGTGTTTGCGTTTTTGGGCATGGGCTACGGCATCACCCGCGGCAAATACGCGTACAAGGTGCGCGACATCCAGGTGCGTCACCCCAAGGTGCCCAAGGCGTTTGAAGGACTGAAAGTGGTGCAGTTGAGCGATGCGCACTTGGGCTCGTTCGACGGAACGCCTGAACCTGTGCTGGCCGCCCTGGAAAAAGTCCAAGCCCTGGAACCCGATGTGGTGTTGTTCACGGGAGACTTGGTGAACGAGCTGGCGGAGGAAGCGGAGCCTTGGGTCGAGGCCTTTGCCAAATTGAAAGCGCCCTTGGGCAAATTCAGTGTCATGGGCAACCACGATTACGCGGACTACGGCCCCTTCACCAAGGAAGAGCGCACTGCGAGCATCGCCCAGCTGAAGGACATCCAGTCGCGCATGGGCTTCAAGATGCTCGACAACGACCACGTGGTGTGGGAAAAAGAGGGCGAGCGCATAGTGCTGTTGGGCGTGGAGAATTGGGGCAAAGGATTCCGTCAGAGCGGCGATTTGAGCAAGGCCTTGGAAGGGAGTGGGGCAGAGGATGCCTTCACGGTGTTGATGAGCCACGACCCCACGCACTACGAATTGGAAATCATGAACGACAAGGCTCCTGTGGAGTTGACCCTCAGCGGTCACACGCACGGGATGCAGATGGGCATTGAAATTCCATGGTTGGGCATCAAATGGTCACCATCTTCATTCACTTACAAGCGTTGGGGTGGGTTGTACCTCGAAGGCCAACAGTACCTTCATGTCAACCGCGGGTTTGGCGTCTTGGGCTTCCCCGGGCGTGTGGGAATGCCTCCTGAAATCACCGTTTTGACCTTGGTTCAAGGCTCTCCTGAGGCCTAACTTCGCGCGGGCTTCGTGCCTTTTGTTTTACCCTGAATCTCTTCCTTCATGTCGGACGACAAGAAAGTCATCTTCAGCATGGTGAAGGTCAACAAGACGACCCCCACCGGCAAGCACATCCTCAAGGACATCTACCTCTCGTTCTTCTACGGGGCCAAAATTGGCATCATCGGAAACAACGGCGCGGGTAAATCCACGGTGATGAAAATCATTGCGGGCCTGGACGAGGCCTTTCAGGGAGACGTGGTGTGGGCCGACGGCTACACCGTAGGCTATCTCTCACAGGAGCCTGAGTTGGACGAATCCAAGACGGTGCGCGAAATCGTGGAGGAGGGCACGCAGGAAATTGTGGACGTGTTGAAGGAGTACGAGGAAATCAACATGAAGTTCATGGACGAAGAGATCCTGAACGATCCTGACAAAATGCAAAAGCTGATGGACCGTCAAGCGACGGTGCAGGATAAAATCGATGCGCTCGACGCGTGGGAGCTGGACACCAAGCTGAGCATTGCCATGGACGCCCTTCGTTGCCCGCCAGACGACCAAAAGATTTCAGAGTTGAGTGGGGGAGAGCGCCGTCGGGTGGCCTTGTGTCGCTTGTTGCTCCAACAGCCCGACGTCCTGCTCCTTGACGAGCCGACCAACCACCTTGATGCGGAATCCATCGATTGGTTGGAGCAGCACCTTGAACAATACAAGGGCACGGTGCTGTGCGTGACGCACGACCGCTACTTCCTCGACAACGTGGCGGGATGGATTCTCGAACTCGACCGAGGCGAGGGCATTCCCTACGAAGGCAACTACGCGTCGTGGTTGGAGCAGAAGAGCAAGCGTTTGGCCCAGGAAGAGAAGCACGAGAGCAAGCGCCGGAAAGAACTCGACCGCGAGCTCGACTGGATTCGCCAAAG
Organism: Flavobacteriales bacterium; assembly: GCA_049611325.1. GTDB lineage: Bacteria > Bacteroidota > Bacteroidia > Flavobacteriales_D > Sanyastnellaceae > UBA11663. The sequence goes on along the minus strand of JBMZAL010000056.1, from coordinate 3,055 downwards.
CCCCAAAGGGCGTCGCGCCAAAAACAAAGCCCGCATCAACAACTACGAGAGCATGCTTGCGGAGGGCACCAAGGAAAAGGACGCCCGACTCAACATTCCCATTCCCAACGGCCCGCGCCTTGGAAACAAGGTCATCGAGGCCAGCGGCCTGACCAAAGCGTTTGGGGACAAGCTCCTCGTGGAGAACTTGACCTTCCAACTCCCTCCTGCGGGCATTGTGGGCATCATCGGACCCAACGGCGCCGGAAAGACCACGTTGTTCCGCATGATCATGGGCGAAGAGACCCCAGACGGCGGAAACATCGACATGGGCGAAACGGTCAAGGTGGGCTACGTGGACCAACGCCATGCGGACATTGACCCCAACAAAACCGTTTGGGAGGTCGTGTCAGGCGGCAACGAGCAGGTGGAGATTGGCGGTCAGCTCTTCAACAGCCGTGCCTACGTGAGCAAATTCAACTTCAACGGCGCCGACCAACAAAAGAAGTGCGGCGTGCTGTCCGGAGGGGAACGCAACCGGCTTCACTTGGCCATGACCCTCAAGACAGAAGCCAACGTGCTGTTGCTGGACGAGCCGACCAACGACATCGACGTGAACACGTTGCGCGCATTGGAAGAAGGCATCGAAGGGTTCGCGGGGTGTGCCGTGGTCATCAGCCACGACCGCTACTTCCTGGACCGCATCTGCACCCACATCCTCGCCTTTGAGGGAGACAGCCAGGCGTACTGGTTTGAAGGCACATACAGCGAGTACGAGGAAAACCGCAAGAAGCGCTTGGGCGATGAAGGCCCCAAGCGCATCAAGTACCGCAAGCTGGTTCGGGGATGACGCCTCGCCGTCCGTACGTCGGACGGTTTGCCCCGTCTCCCACAGGCCGCCTGCATCTGGGATCCATGGTCGCAGCTGTGGCCAGCTGGTTGGATGCCAAAGTTCATGGCGGAAAGTGGCTTGTGCGCATGGAAGACTTGGATCCACCGAGGGAGGTGGCAGGTGCGGCAGACGACATTTTGCGCACGCTGGAGGGATTTGGACTCACGTGGGACGGCCCCGTGTTGTACCAGAGCCACCGTCACGAAAAGTATCGTGCGGCTTTGGATGATTTGGTCCAGTCAGGCTTTGCCTTTGGTTGCGCGTGCACCCGAAAAGTGTTGGCGAAAGCGAATGGATTGGAAGTGTATCCAGGGTTTTGTCGTGATGGCCTTCCAGCAGGTGTGGCGCCTAGGTCTTGGAGATTCAAGATGCCCGAGGCTCCCGCTTTGGCCTGGGACGACCGCATGCAAGGCATGCAGTCCATGGAACGCGAAGCCGTGGGCGATGTGACTGTCCTTCGCGCCGATGGCCATTGGGCGTACCACCTCGCGGTGGTGGTGGACGATGCAGCGCAAGGCATCACCGATGTGGTCCGAGGCGCTGATTTGCTGTCATCCACAGGTGCACATGTGGCATTGCAACAAGCGTTGAATGTGGTGACACCCCGTTACGCCCACGTGCCGGTGATGCAAAACAGCCAAGGTCAAAAGCTCAGCAAGCAAACCAAGGCTGCGCCAGTGGAGGTCAAGAATGCCGCTCAGGTGTTGTTGACGGTGTTCGAGCATCTCCATGTGGATGGCATTGCGCAGGAAGGGCTCGACCAGCCTGAAGTCATGCTGAACAAGGCTCAATCTGAGTGGAGCCGAAGGTGGAAGAAAGAAGAGGGAGCCTGAAGCTGCTTAGGAAGCAGGGTCGGCGATGTTGTTCTCCGCAGATTCGCTCCGGGGGTGGTACTGACTGACTTGATCCTTCAAGAATCGGCCGTCCAAGTGAGTGTAAATCTCCGTGGTGGTGATTTGGGCATGCCCCAACATTTCTTGCACCGCGCGCAAGTCCGCGCCGCTTTCAATCAAATGGGTGGCAAAACTGTGACGGAAGGTGTGGGGGCTGACGTTCTTCCGAATGCCGGCGGCCACAACGCTGCGCTTGAGCAAAGTGAAAGCCATCTGACGGGTCATCTTGCGCCCTTGACGTCCCAAGAACAAGGTGTCTTCGTGCCCTTTGAGCGGGATGATGTTTGCGCGGTAGTGACTCAGGTAGTCGTCAATGGAATCGCAGGCTTGCTGCCCGATAGGGACAACGCGCTCTTTGTTTCCCTTGCCAATCACACGAACCAGCCCGTCGATGAGGTCCACTTTGGAGAGCTGCAAATCGATGAGCTCCGACACCCGAAGGCCGCAACTGTAAAGCACCTCAAGCATCGCTTTGTTTCGCACGCCTTCGCGACGGCTCATGTCCACAGCATTGATGATTTGCTCAATTTCCTCCACCGTCAGCACATCGGGCAATTTGCGTTCAGGACGCGGAGCCTCGATCAACTGTATGGGGTCGGTGTCCATGATGCCTTCGATGCGCAGGTATTTGCAGAAGCTTCGGACTCCGCTCAGCATGCGGGCTTGGCTGTTGCGTGCCAAACCACGGTCGTACAAGTGACCCAAAAAGCGTTCCACGTGCGGCAACTCGATGTCCATCGGTGCCTTCACTCGCTCCTCGTTCACCGCAAATTCCATGAACTGTTTGATGTCCCGCATGTACGCCAACACAGAATTCTTACTCAATCCCCTTTCGAGGACGAGGTAATCGTGATAGCCTTGCACAGAGGCCTTCCAGTCAGTGGCGCGCGGAGACATGCTGTTTACGGGATCCAATTTTGGTTCGACAACAGCAGGGCTTCTTGAATGCTGATGCGTTCACCTTCGAGGGAAGCGGTGACAAAGGCATCTGTGGCCGAGGTCGTTTCCCAAATGTCAGAACGCAAAGTGTGGGCCGCAGCGTACGTCTTCTCCTCTGGAGTCAGGTACTTGTGCCAGCCCTCATGACGGAAAATGGAATAGCCTCCCTGGTAATTCAGACTTGCGGACACCTCCTGCGCGGTCAAGTCTTTGTGGTTGGCGAGCAACTGCACAGCAAACGACAAACCCTCCATGGGGCTTGCGTCCGGTTGGGTGTCTGTTACAGTCAACGCCGACACCACAACTGACTGGGTGTCAGGTGATAGGTTCAGTTCCATGTTTTCACTCAAGG
>JBMZAL010000055.1:0-8173 GCA_049611325.1 Flavobacteriales bacterium | reverse complement strand
CAACACGCCTGGCGTGTACACCTACGATTGCTCCATCGGTTCTCACGCTGCATTGGGCATGGTGGCCACCATCACCGTGGGCACAGGCGGTTGCACCAACGCGGCTGCAGCCAACTTCAACCCCGCTGCAGATTACGACGACGGTTCTTGCTTGATTGTGGAATTGACCAGCATTGCAACCATCCAACAAGGCCAAGAAACTGGCGTGTTTGCCGATTCAGTCGTGGTGACACGCGGCATCGTGACGGGCGTTTACGGCTCGAACGTCAGCATCCAGGATGGCCAAGGTGCATACAGCGGCATGTGGCTCTTCTCTCCAGACGTTCCCGTTCAGTTGGGTGACGAAGTGGAGGTGACCGGTGCGGTTATTGAAAATTTCAGCCGCACCCAAATTTCCACCCCCGCTACCGTCATCCTCAGCCAGGGCAACGCCTTGCCCGTCGCTGAAGTGTTGACAACGGTTGACGCAGGTGCGGAGCCTTGGGAAGGTGTTTTGGTGCAGGTCACGGGTGTTGTGACCAACGCCGATGCAGGTTTTGGCGAGTGGGCCCTTTCTGATGGTTCGGGCGACCTCCGTGTGGACGATGCGGGATATGACGCCATTGGCGCAGGCTTGGTGGCTTTGGGCAACCAATTGCAGTTGTCCGGTGCACTCGACTACTCTTTCGGAAACTTCAAGGTGCAGCCTCGCGACGCTTCGGACGCCCTCTTGTACGGTTGCACGAACGCAGGTGCGTTGAACTACAACCCTCTGGCCTCCATTGAAGATGGAAGCTGCGACATCGAAGGCGGTGAATGTGGGTTGTTTGTTTCAGAGGTGGCCGAAGGTTCCTCGAACAACAAATACATCGAACTCTACAACCCCACGAGCTCTCCCATTTTCTTGGATGAGTACACGTTTGGCAACTGCAGCAACGGCTGTGACGACTTGGGTGCATCATCCAACATCACAGACAATGTGGACTACTGGACGTTCAACTTCCCTGCAGGCGACCAAGTGGCGCCAGGCGGAACGTACATCGTGGCTCACCCCACTGCAGATCCCATCATCTTGGCTGTGGCCAATATGACTTACACGTTCTTGAGCAACGGCGACGACGCATACTTCTTGGTGAACATCGCCGGAGGGGACACCACCTTGGTGGATGCCATCGGTGACTTTGGTCCCGATCCTGGTTCAGGTTTTGCTGTGGCAGGTGTGACCAATGCCACACAGAATGCCACCTTGGTGCGCAAGCCAGAGGTGTCTACAGGCAATGGCGGTGACTGGGCTTCCAGCGCCGGCACCAATGAAATTGACACAGAGTGGATCATCAATCCTTCCGACGACTGGACCAACTTGGGTGTGCACACCTTCAACGGTGCGTGTGCGGTGGACAACTCTGGCTGCACCGATGCAGGTGCTGTGAACTACGACCCAACAGCGACAGAAGACGACGGGTCATGCATCTTCATTCCAAGCTTGAGTGTCCAGGACATCCAAACCCAGGGTTTCTCAGGAAGCGTGGTGACGTCAGGTGTTGTGACAGCCATTTACGGCAACAACGGTGCATTGGCGGGTCAGCCTTCCTACGTGATCCAGAACGGAGCAGGTGCCAACTCTGCCATTTGGGTGATTGGGGACGGTGTGGCTGTGGGTGACCAAGTGGAAGTTGCAGGTACGGTCAACGAGATTTACGGCCTTCGTCAAATTCAGTCCGCTGTTCCGACTGTGTTGTCTTCAGGAAATGCATTGCCAGCGGCTGAGACCTTGGTGCCTAGCGCCATCAACGATGAGCAATGGGAGTGCGTGTTGGTTGAAATGACAGGAACCGTATCAGGCATCACCGCCAACTTTGGTGAATGGAATTTGAGCGACGACTTGGGACAGGGCATGGCTGCTTCATTGGGTTACAACGCAGTGAACGACAGCGTGGACGTAGACGGCACCCTGGTTGCCTTGGTGGAGGAAGGACGCAATTACCGCGTCACAGGTCCCAACTTCTACAGCTTCGGGAACTGGAAGGTGTGCCCACGCGACACCGCTGACGTGGTGCGCATTGGCTGTACGGATGCGACGTTCCCCAACTACGACCCACTCGCGTCTGAGGACGACGGCTCTTGTTCAGACGTTGCTGGTTGCACGGACGAGTCCGCTGACAACTACAACCCCGATGCCACATCTGACGACGGCTCTTGCGTCATCACGGGTTGCACCGACCCTGCGGCGTTGAACTACAATGAGAACACGACGCTCGAGGACAACACCACGTGCTACTACACGTTGCCCAGCATCATCATCAACGAGATCCATTACAACCCTTGCACCAGCCAAGGTGATGACTTCGATTACGAATTCGTGGAATTGTTGAACACTGGCGATTTGGCCGCGGACATTTCTGGCTACGAGTTCTACAACTCCACAGGAGGCAACGACCAACTCAGCGTGGTGTTCCCTGAAGGCACGACCATGGCTGCCGGTGAATTCATCCTCGTGGTAGTGTCTGAAGCAGGTGCTGCGAACTACGCGTCGACCGGCGCTCAAATCTTCGAAATGACCCAAGGCAACTTCAGCAACTCGGGCGAGGCCCTTGCGTTGCGCGACGCCTTTGGCAATACGGTGAATGCCGTGACCTACGACGATGGCGGTGCATGGCCTTCTGCGGCCCAAGGCATCCTTGGCTTCAACTACATCGAAAGCCCCGACGGCGGTTGTGCCACGTTGGAGTACATCCCTGAGGTCCTCGCCGCGTCATTGACGACACCACTGGGCAACGGCAATGACTTGCCAGGCAACTGGCAAGCCTCTTGGGTGGACAACGGAACCCCAGGTGCAGCAAACAGCTCTGCCTTCGGTTGCAACAACCCCGATGCGTGCAACTTCAACGCGAACGCCATCTTGGGCGATTCAAGCCAGTGCACATTTGACTGTGTGGGGTGCACCTACCCCAACGCAGACAACTTCACTGCGGGTGCGACGCAAGACGACGGTTCTTGCGAATTCTCGATTGCCAATCCTTGTCCCACGGACTTGAATGGCGACGGTTCTACGACCACGGCTGACCTCTTGGTGTTCCTCGTGGACTTCGGCAACACGTGCCTCTGAGTCGAGAGATAACATGAACATGACTTGAGGAAGGGCGCCCAAACGGCGCCCTTCTTCTATCTTGGCCCCCCATGATTTGGATCAAATGGTTGTTGAGCGTGTTGGGCGGGGTGGGCGTTTTCCTGTTTGGGATGCGCACCCTGAGTGATGCGATTCGCCGCGCTTCAGCCACATCTTTCCGGGAGTTTCTGTCCAGCATCACCCAAAGTACGTGGGTAGGAACCATGACAGGCTTGTTTGTGACGAGCCTGTTGCAATCGAGCTCGGCCGTCACAGTCACCTTGGTGAGTCTGGTGAATGCGGGGCTGTTGACCATCCGCGAATCCATCGGGGTGTTGTTTGGGGCCAACATTGGGACCACCATCACCGTCTGGCTGATTGTGCTGTCGCTGGGGGGCTTCTCGCTTTCTGATTTGGCGTTGCCGATCGCGGGCTTGGCGGTGCCGCTGTTGCTGATGGAGCGCCGTTTGCCCCGGCAAGCGGCCAACATGATGATTGGCTTTGCCTTGCTGTTCATTGGGTTGAACCTGCTCAAAGGCCAAATGGAAAGCGTCGGCGCCCGCGAGCTCTTCACCTCCATCTTCCCGGAGGGGGGAGGGCTTGGGTCCAATGTGTTGTTCATGCTGATTGGCGCCACATTGACCGCCTTGATTCAGTCCTCGTCTGCAGCCACCGCATTGACCTTGGCAGCCATGGTGTCGGGGTTGATTGGGTTGGAGAGTGCGCTGGCCATGGTGCTTGGAGAGAACATTGGAACCACGTTGACTGCGAACTTGGCTGCCGTGGTGGGCAACCGCACGGCCAAGCGCGTGGCGCGCATCCACTTTTTGATCAACTTGTTTGGGGCGTTGTGGATGATTTGGCTCATTCCCGTGATGGCCGAAGTGTTGTCCAATTTGTTCGCCGCGGCCGAGAGTCAAGAGGTGCGAAACGGCTATGTCCTCGCCATGTTCCACACGACCTTCAATGTCTTGAACGCACTGTTGATGGGCTTGTTTGTGGAGTCCTTGGTCAAACTGTCCAAAAAGCTGGTGTGGGCCGAAGACTTGGAAGGGGAGGCGGCCATGTCGGCGATTCCGGGTCGCATCGTCGATGCGCGGCTGAGCTTGGAGGAAGTGCTCAACGATTACCGCCGCAGTGCCTCCTTGCTTCGAAGGATGACCCATGGGGTGGAGGAGTTGTTTGGGCTCTTGGAACCTGGAGACCGGGCAGATGTGCTCAACAATTTGGTCAAGTGGGAAGAGCGAACCGATCGCATCGAGCAAACGGTGAGCATGCAACTTTCGGGCATTGCACAACAAGAACTCAGCCCAGAATTGAGTGCCCGGTTGGCGGCCCTGTCCGCGGTCAATCCTGATTTTGAGCGTGTGGGTGACACCCTTTTGAGCATGGCGTGGCAAATGGATGCCAAAGCCCGTGAGGGGGTGTATTTCATGCCCAAGCAGCGCACCAACCTGCTTCAAATGATTGAGTTGCTGCGGGAGGCGATCAAAGTCATGGATGTCCAGCTCAAATCGTCGGATGTGGATTTGGACGCCGTGGCCGAAGTGGAGGGGAAGATCAACGCCCTGCAAGCGAAGTTGCGCGAAAAGCATGTCCGCGACGTGGAGAAGGGAAAGTACCCCGCCATGAGTGGCATCCTGTACAACGATTTGCTTTCCTCCTTGGAAGAGTGCGGGGACCGCATTGCCCACGTCAGCTCCGAGCTTTCAGGCGCGCAGGATCGCGCGTAATTCAGGGGACGACGACCGCCGTCGACACCGCTTCGTTGCTCGGATTCAAGTCGCGGTCCCACAGTGTCCAGGAGAAGCGGACCGAATCCGCGTCGGTGCCCGTCAGGTACCACGAGGTCAACTCCACTTGAATGGTGCCGTCCAACGCGGGGCTTGAGCCCGTTGGCTCTGCGACGGGCACGCGGTAGGCGTAGGGCACAATCAGGGCGGGTATGCGCCAGGATGTGTCTTTCCATTCCTGGTATTCTCCAACCAAATTGTAGTGATGCGCGCAGGTTTGGCAGAAAGGCGGCAAGGTGTCTGCTTGGGTCAAACCCACGTTGCCGTCGCCGTCGGTAAAGGCCAAAGTCATCGTGGCGGTGCCATCTGCCCGCGTCTCGAAGCGCTCAAAAGCCAAAGTGGGCTCGTCTTCATACTGCGATTCGGGAAGGCAGCTGGCGAGCCCCAACGTCGCCAAGCCCAGGATGAGGTACCGCGTAGACATGGCACAATGTTAAGGAACCTCGGTCAAGAGTTCCGAACTTGCGGCACATGTCACAGGCCTTTCAAGATTGGGGAGCTGGGGCCTCCTTGGAGGAGGTGCGTTCGAAGCTTTGGTCTTGGATGCATGAAGGCACCGAGGAAGGGTTCCTGGACCATGCGCTCGCGTTGTTTCGATGGCAAGCCGTGCACAACGCGCCGTACCGGGCATTTTTGGAGGCGATGAACGTGCGCCCTGGGGACATTGTCTCCCTGGAAGACATCCCTTTCTTGCCTGTCGAGGTGTTCAAATCGCATGATGTGAAGTCCGGTGCTTGGGAGCCCAAGCACGTGTTCCGAAGCTCGGGCACCACGCAAACGAGTTCACGTGCGCAACACTGGATGGACGACGACGGTCTCGCGTGGTATGCGCAGGTGTCGCGCTTGGCGTGGCAAGCACAGTGGGGTGGACCCGTGGCCGATTGGGCATGGTTGGGCTTGCTTCCAGGCTACATCGGGCGTGAGGATGCCTCGTTGCTGACCATGGTGGCCGACTTCATGGGACAAGTGGGAGCTCCCGAGGACGGCATGTTGATGCACGACCACGGTGCGCTGAATGCGGCTGTCACCCGGCATTTTGAGGAACAAGATGCGAGGCCGTTGATGCTGTTTGGGGTCACTTGGGCCATCCTCGATTGGGTGGATTCGTTGTCGGGGGACCGCGCTTGGTTGGGCAGCGTTCCTTGGCGGAATGTCACGCTAATTGAAACGGGAGGCATGAAGGGACGCGGCATCGAACCGATTCGGGAAGAAGTCCACGCCCGCATCAAGGCGGTGCTTCCAAACATTCACGTGGCTTCTGAATATGGGATGACGGAGATGATGTCGCAAGGGTATGCCAAGGATGGCATCCATCACGCGTTCCCGTCGTGGGTGAGGCCGCTTGTGCGAGAGCCCCGGGATCCCCGGTCCTCCGCCTTGCAAAACCGGGTGGGGCGGTTGGACATTGTGGATTTGGCGAACGTGCACAGCTGCGCTTTTTTGGCGACGGGTGATGCGGCGAACTTGACGTCCAAAGGATTGATTTTGTTGGGAAGACAGGACCATTCCGAAGTACGCGGATGCAGTTTGTTGGCGACGCCGTGAATTCATAACGTGAAAGGGTTGCTCAACTGAGATTCTGAGGTCATCTTGCGGCCGCAAACACCTGCTCGTGGAATCTGTTTTCGCCTTGCTCGGATTTTCGCTCGCTGCCTACTCGGTGGTGGGCAACGACAGCATCCAAACCTTGGGCACCTTCCTCGTGTCCAACGAGAAGCGCAAGTGGTGGCAGCTCTGGTTGTTTGCGGGTTCCATCATGGCCCTGGTCGTCACCTTGGGGTACCTCGGATATGGCGAATACCTCGGGGGCAAGGGCGACGATCTGACTTTTGGGAAGTACGACGGCATTTTCAAGGGGGACACGGTGTTCCCGACCATCAGTGCGTGGTATGTTTTGCCTCCCTTGGCCCTTCTCTTTATCACGCGCTTGGGCATCCCGGTGAGCACGACCTTCCTGGTGCTGACCTTCTTCGCGCCCAAGGCCTTGCCTCAAATGCTCGTCAAAAGCTTGGGTGGGTACGGCGTGGCCTTCACGTTTGCCATTCTCGCATTCATCGCCTTGAGCAAGGTCACCGAGAGGTTGTTCATGCGTCATCCGTTCGACGGCGAAGACCATGGGCTGTGGACCAACCGGCGGTTTTGGACCACCCTCCAGTGGGCCTCGACGGGCTTCTTGTGGAGCCAGTGGCTGACCCAGGATTTGGTCAACATCATGGTCTACCTCGGCGATCCCCGCGAAGTGGGTGTCGGCACCTTCGCGTTTGCGCTTGCGGTGCTGCTTGCCATGTTGGGGTACATCTTCTACCGCAGAGGGGGGAAGATTCAGGAAATCGTCCGGGTCAAGACCAACACGCAGGACATTCGGTCCGCCACGTTCATCGACCTCTTCTACGGCCTTGTGTTGCTGCTGTTTAAGTTTGACATGCTGGGCATCGGCGCCAAGATTCCCATGAGCACCACGTGGGTGTTTCTCGGCATGCTTGCGGGTCGCGAGGTGGCCCTGCGCCTCCGGTTGGATGAAGCCAACCAGGACGGCCGCAACGTGTGGACCATGGTCTTTTCAGACCTCGGCAAAGCGACCATCGGGTTGGTCGTTTCGGTTTTGCTGGTGGTGTTCCTGTACCTCGTGGAGGGCAGGGAGCTGGCGTTGCTGTTTGGCTGAGGTTTCGCTTTTCAGCCTTGGCATCTCATCATGCGCTCACCCGCACCAAGAAGTAATTCTTCTTTCCGCGTTGCAACAGGATGATGCCTGAACCAATCACGTCGTTTGTGGTGACCACGCGGCTGTCGTTGACCTTGGCTTTGTTGATGCTTACGCTGCCTTCTTTCAGAGCGCGACGGGCCTCGCCATTGCTCGCCAGGAATGCGTCGTCACCTCCCGCAAGCAAGTCGATGATGCCCATGCCTTCTTGGAGATCTTCGCGAGACACGGTGCGCTGCGGAACGCCTTCAAACACACTGAGCAACTCGGCCTCAGGCAAGGCCCGCAAATCCGCTTCGGAACTCTTTCCAAACAACAGCGCACTAGCGGCAATGGCCGTGTCCAAGTCGGCCTGTCCGTGGATGCGACGAGTGACATCTTCAGCGAGGGCCTTTTGCATGGCGCGCATGCCGGGATTTTCGGCGTGGGCCGCCTCAATCGCTTCAATCTCCTCTCGGGACATCAGGGTGAAGATGCGCAGGTAACGGGCGGCATCTTCATCGGCCGCATTGATCCAGTATTGGTAGAACTTGTAGGCCGAGGTGCGGTTTTTGTCGAGCCATACGTTGCCGCCTTCACTCTTCCCAAATTTGG
>JBMZAL010000054.1:0-8262 GCA_049611325.1 Flavobacteriales bacterium | reverse complement strand
CGACAAAATCAGCACGTCGCGGAACTGGGCGGTTTGGGTGACGGAGTACCTCGAGGACTTCCCCGAGGGCAGCGACGCGATGCGCTACGTCCTGACGGCCATCATGCCCGAACAAAAGGACAGCGAATTCACCTGGAGCGACTTCCGCGACAAAGTCAACAACGAGTTGGCTGACGTCCTGGGCAACTTTGTGAACCGCGTGCTGGTCCTGACCCGCAAGTACTACGACGGCGCCGTGCCGGCCGCCCCGGCCGACGACGCCCTCGACGCCACCGACCGAGCCCTCCTCGAGACACTCGCGGCCGCTCCGGCCAAGGTCGGCGACCTCATTGCCCGCCACCGATACAAAGAAGCGCAGCTCGAAGCCATGAACGTGGCGCGACTCGGCAACAAGTACCTGACCGAGCAGGAGCCTTGGAAACTCCAAAAAACCGACCCTGCCCGCACCGCCACGATCATGCATTTGACGTGCCAGGTCGTGGGCAACTGCGCGGTGCTCCTCGAGCCCTTCCTGCCCCAAACGGCCGCGAAAATCGCAGCTGCGTTTGGCGTGTCTGACGCCCGTTGGAAGGACGCCCGCACCGACCTCGTGTCTGCCGGCACGGTCCTCGGCGACCTGCCCATCCTGTTCACCAAAATCGACGACGACACCGTCGCCGCCCAGGTCGCCAAGCTCGGCCAGAAGGGCGATGCCTCTGACTCCTCAACCCGCGACCTCATGCCTGCCAAAGACGAAATCACCTTTGACGACTTCACCAAACTCGACCTCCGCGTCGGCACCGTCCTCGAATGCGAAAAGGTTCCCAAGGCCGACAAGCTCCTGAAGCTCACCGTCGACACGGGCCTCGACACGCGTACGGTCGTCAGCGGCATCGCCGAGCACTTCGCCCCCGAGGACGTCGTCGGCCGTCAGGTCACGCTCCTCATCAACCTCGCGCCACGCAAGTTGCGCGGCATCGAGAGCCAAGGGATGGTGCTCATGGCCGGCACGGACGACGGCGGTTTGCGCTTTGTCACGCCGGAAGAAGGCGTTGCCCCGGGCAACGTCATCAGTTGAAGATTCCCGCGAACATCTCCGGACCCCCCTTGTTTTCTCGGCCATGAGCCTTCTCGACCTCGCCTCCAAGCGGCACAGCCCCCGCGCCTTCGACGGATCTGCACTGACGTGGGAAGACCTCGCGGACGGATTTGAAGCGGCACGCCTCAGCAGCTCGTCCTACAACAACCAACCGTGGCGTTTTGTCGTGGCCTTGCGCGGAGAAGCAGGGTTCGATGCGCTGCTGGAGACTGCTGTTGAAGCGAACCGCACGTGGATGAAGGACGCAGGCGCCATCGCGGGCGTCATGGCCAGCACTGTGCTCGAAAAAACAGGCGAAACCGACCACGCCGCCTTGCTCGGCGTCGGCATGGCCGTGGGCGCCATGGAACTCGCATTCACCGAGGCTGGGCTGGCGAGCATGCAGGTTGGCGGATTTGACCGTGCCGCATTCCGCGCTTTGCTCGGCCTGCCCGATCACCTCCTGCCTGTCTCTCTTTTGGCCGTGGGCCGCCTCCCTGAGGGTCATGTGCCCGGAGCGAAGGCACGAAAAAGCCTCAGTGACATCGCCTTCCGCGTGGGGGACGACATCCGCTGAGGCCTGTTCAGTTTTCGAGGACAACGCGTGCCCTCCGCCGAATCACTTCGTCACGACCAGGTCACCCTGGAAGCGAATCGTGGCGTCTTCGAAGCCTGCCACCGTCAACACGTACTGACCCGCGGCGAGGCCGGACACGTCGATGCGCTCCACGGTGGATTGAATGGGCCATGAACCGACCACCCGGCCATCCAAGCCGGTGGCGCGCAGTTCTGCACCTGCCAAACGGTCGGCGAGATGTGCAGGAAACGCGATGGTGGCGGTGGTGGTCGCAGGAGAAGGGAAGGCTTCCAATTCGTGGGTCGTCACCAGATCCAACACACGGTCTACCTCGGAATACTCGCATCCGTCGTCGCTGTAGGACAACGGCTCGTAATTCAGGGCTTCCGGGTCGTTGCACGCCGTCAGAATAGGCAACACCTCACGGAACTCGTCCTGGTTGTCGCCGTTGTAGAAGATTTGAACTTGGATTTGGCCTGAAATGTCTCCAGCCGTGGTGAACTGGGCCACCAGCACCCGAAGGTCTTCTCCGGCAATCGCCTCGACATTGGTGGGGATGGGCAGGACAAACCATGCGTTGCCCACGGTCGTTTCAACGGCCACGTTTTGGCCTGCTTCAAAAATGGCGAACGCGTCGTAATCGGGATCCGCGAGGTCAATCACATCGGCAGAAGCCGTGTTGTCCTCCGCACCGATGGTCAGCCAGCTGTCGTAGGCAAATTCAGGGAACGAGGCGAAGAAAGCTGGGTTTACATCTGTGGCCAAGGCCGTGGTCGCCAACTCATGCTGGAACCACGCAGGCTCCGAGGAGCTCGTGAGGTAGAGTGGGTTCTCATCATCGCCGGAGCAGCTCACCACAAAGTCGTCTGCGTTTTGGGTGTAGACGTACAGTCGGTAGGTGGTCATGCCCGCGAGCTCGCCTTCCGTGTGTTCCGTTTCGGCGACCAGTCCCAGCCAAGGATCTTGGGCGTTCATCGAAAGAGAAAGCGCGGCACCCATGCACAACATGGCGATTTGCGAGGCTGAAGAAAAAGTCATGGTTGTCGTGTTTTCCCGAAAGGTAGGACCTGCAGCCCCACGACGACATGACAGAGGCCTTGGATTCTCACAAGACATCCCAAAGACGGGTCACCCGCCGCCGCCGATTTCACTCCCCGCACGCCCTCGCTCAGGGACACAAAAAAACCCCGAGCGAGAGGTCGGGGTTGAGAGCCGATATGCGGACTTGAACCGCAGACCTACGCATTACGAATGCGTTGCTCTACCAGCTGAGCTATATCGGCAAATCCTGCGTACAGGGTCGGCAAAGATACGCAGGTGATTTCAAAAAAGTTTCAGTCTTTACGCTTCCGCAGCGGCGGGGATCAAGCCCAGCGTCCCGCGCGGTTGAGGTGCTCTGCGATTTGGACGGTGTTCGTCGCTGCTCCCTTCCGCAGGTTGTCTGCCACAACCCAGAGGTGCAGGCCGCGTGGATGGCTCAAATCGCGACGCAATCGTCCCACAAACACCTCGTCCTTGCCATGGGCATTCCGCGGCATCGGATACACGAGATCTTCGGGGCAGTCCTCCAGAATCACGCCCGGGAAGGACGCCAGCACGTCGCGCACCGCATCCATCTCAAAGTCCTTTGCGAACTCCAGGTACACAGCCTCACTGTGTCCGCCCACCACAGGCACGCGCACCGCGGTGCACGACAACTGGATGGTGTCGTCGCCCATGATTTTCTTCGTCTCGTGGTGGACTTTCATCTCCTCACGCGTGTACCCGTTCTCTTGGAACGTGTCGCAGTGCGGAAGGCAGTTTTGGTCGATCGGGTGCGGGTACACCCCAGGGCCTTCCTCTCCACGACGTTCCGCCTCGAGTTGGGCCACGGCGGCTTGGCCGGTGCCGGTGACGCTTTGGTAGGTGTTCACCACGCCGCGGGTGATCTGCCACTTGTCGTGCAGTGGTTTCAAGGCCATGACCAACTGCATCGTGGTGCAATTGGGGTTGGCGATGACCAAATCGCCATCCGTCAACACGTCGCCATTCACCTCGGGAACCACAAGCTTGTGTGCGTCCGACATCCGCCAGGCGCTGCTGTTGTCCACAACCGTGATTCCCGCAGCCGCAAACTTGGGCGCCCACTCGGTGCTCAATGCACCGCCTGCGGAGAAGAGGGCCACGTGAGGGGTTTGGGCCAAGGCATCTTCGATGGACATGACCTCGACCTCCTCTCCTTTGAAGTGCACCGTCTTGCCCACGGACCGCGCAGACGCCACGGGCAACAGGCGCGCCACGGGAAAATCCCGGGCCTCGAGCACGTCCAACATGGTGCGGCCCACCATGCCTGTGGCACCCACCACGGCAACATTCAAAGGTGTCAACGCTGCATTCATGACGTTGGGGTTTTTGAGTTTGCGGATGACGGTGCGGAATTGACCCGCGGTTTGGCCGTCCCCACGCGAAAATACGAGGTTTGCAGAGATGAGAGGTGGAGGAAAAACGAGGAGGGCCAAGGCGACTTGGGGGGTGGCATGTGCGATGGCCCTATGCTGTGCACGGTCTGTGAGGGCGCAGCCTCCGATGCACGCGGTTTGGGAAGCAGGGGGCGTGATGTGGTGCGGCATCGAAGGGGACTGGACGTGGACGTCGGACAGCCTGGCCGTCCACACCTTGAATGCGCAGGAGGCGGGCACACGAGTCCTGTGGGGATGCGCCACAACGTGGCCAAACGCCGAAGCCGAGCCAGACCGGCGGGCCCGCATCCATTGGCATCAAGGGGTTTCCGGATCGAACGCCAACCGCAGCGCGGTCATCTGGGCGGAAGCGCCCTCGTCAGACCCTGCAGAGGCCGTGGCCATGCTGTCCGAATTTCACCATGCCGGCTGGCTCGACCAAACCGGCGGTGTGGCTGCAGGCACGAATGGACAAGAAGACCCGTTGGTTTGCCATGCACCCGGCATGCCAAGCTGGGAGCTAGCCCCGTCTTGCCACACCTGGTCCGAGCCGTTCACGTTTCACGGGGACTGGACCTGGACCGGAGAACATCGTTGGAGCGCCGTCTCGCAGGATGAACACGGACGGCGAGACACATGGGTGGACTCCGCGGCCCCTGCCCTGACCTATCCACCATGCATGGGCATTGAACTTTCCCACACCTCAAGTCACGGGGATCAATGGGCTTTTGGGTGGCGGCCCCTGACGGTTCAACCCGATTCACTTGCCCCCACTCCGCCCCCTGAATTCACGATGGTTGATGCCACAATCGTGCAGGCCGTTTGGCCGGTTGACACCGTTCCTCCAAGCCTGCAAATCCGACAAATGTGTGGGGGGGCCGGCATCACCAACCTCTGGGTTTCAACGCAACCCACCTCCTGTGACAATGTGTGGCAATGGACCCTGCCATGTCCCCTCGAGTCTGGAGCTTCAGCCCAGTTGAACAACGAGGAATGGTCCCACACACTCTGGTCCGACGGCACCGATTTGTTGGGCCCAGATCACTTGTGCTTCACCGAAATCATGGCCGACCCCACGCCCGCCATTCACGCACCCGCATCCACTTTCCTGGAAGTCCTCAATGACGCGCCATTGGCCATCCAGCCAGAACGGCTTTTGCTGGTGGATTCGGATGAACCCCATTCCCTTCATTGGGTGACCCGACCCTCTGAAAGCCTTCTGCGCCCGGGAGAGCGCATGGTGCTCGTGGACGATGGGGCGGCGTGGTTGAATGCACCGTGGTCTGCCGTGCCCGTCGTTCGGGTGTCGGGGTGGTCGGGGCTGAGAGACGAAGGTGAATCGGTTTCCCTAGAGTCCGCCACAGGCATCACGCTGGAGCGTTTGACGTTTTGGGACACGTGGTGGCGCGAAGCGGCCCAGGACGGCCAAAGCCTGTCTTGCGTTCACCCCCACGCCTGTGACCATCCCAAAACGTGGAAGGCCGATCCTCAAGGTGCCTCACCGGGTCAACCGTCGACGCTTGAAGACGCTGCGCCTTCGCCATCACCGAAGCTCTCCTTAACGCGGAGTCCTGCAGGCTTGGTCGAACTCGTGGCCGATCCGCCACTGCACACCGGCCACATTCCTTGGGTGCAGTGGGACACCCCAGACAGCGTGGGAGGAGGATGGGCCACTTGGCAATGGGACGGGCAAGGCATGCCTCGTTGGGAATTTCCATTTCCTCTCCCCGGAACACAGGAAGTGTCCTTGCACCTTTCCGAGCCGGAGGCATGCCATCCTGAACACACCTTGCCCGCATGGGACACGCTGTGGATCTCCCACCGACCGCCTGTTCCGGGAGACGTTCAATTGTCCGAAATCCTTCCTGTGTCTCACCCCGTGGTGGACGCTGAATTTGTGGAGTGGGTCAACGTGTCAGAGGACACCTTGTCGTGGAGGGCGTCGCCGTGGCCTCCGGGAACCGCCTTGGTGCAGAGTTCCCAGCCAAGAGCGCGCTTCGCCTCATGGATGCCTGACCCGCTTCCTGGCCTGTGGCAAACCATCCCCGACCTTGCATTGACCAATGCCGAAGGCACCGTGACCTTGACCGACGTTTGGGGACACACCCTCGCCTCCTCGACCTACAGCGAATGTGGACATGACCGTCGGCAAGGCACCCTCGAGGGGCGGAGTTTGGAACATCACCCCAGACCTTTGCGATTTGACCAGGAAGGTTGGTGTGGAGGCCACCAGTATTGGCGGACATGTCCGGACGAAGCGGGCATGTCGCCGGGGGTCGTGAACGATTGGGAATGGAACGAAGTGGCGCAAACCAGCACACCTTCTTGGGGGGTGTTGGGCGGACATTGGGTGATGACGGTTCCCCAAGGATTCGCGTGGGGACTTTGGATGCCTGAACACTGGGCACCACCCACCGCTTGGAAACCGTTGTGGCATCGCGGGGTGCTCTTGGCCCAAGCACCTTCAGGTCCCGCTGATGCGGCGCATGGTCCGCAGCAGCGAACCGAACCAAGCCTGTCGTTCCCCTTGTCTTCCCCCTCGAAACCTGACCTGTTTCGAACCCTTCCCACTTGGAACGAAGTACTGTTGGAACCCCGCGACGAATTTGGAACGTTTGTGGAGTGGACAACCTCGGCCTCGGCAGACTGGACCCTCGACTACGCCTGGTCCTCCGACCCCTGGGCCCAGCCAGGAGACTTTGAGCACGTGAGTGACGTCACGTGGTGGTTGCCCGCGGCGTCAACCGTGTGCTTGTCTACGTGCCCCACATGGGTCGAATTCAATGAAGAAGGATGTCTTGCTGCCGAGGTCCCCTCGCTTCATGGCGAGCGAAAACCCTCGCTGCGAACCCCCGCCGGATTCACCGAACTCGATCTCCATGTGCTCGACGAAAGTGCGTGGGTGGCGCAGCGAGATGGTGTGTCCCTTGCCCGAATCCCAACCACATCCCTATGGACCTCCACCCCACCCCCCAAGCTTGCCACCCCGGGTCAGGTCAATGGAGGTGCCCCACAGGATCTTCACGGCGATCCCTCCAACGCGTTGAGGTGTTCACCAAGCACCTTGCAACCCGGCGCGACCTGGGACAAAACGGCACTGACATGGACTCCCCCCGAAGACCTTGAGACGGCGGAGTATCGGCTTTCCTACGGCATTCTTGCCCCGCAAATCGGGCAATTCGTCCAACAGCACGAAGCGCATTGGGCGGGGCAACGGCCATTTCAATGGACCTGGGATGCCACCCAATCCGACGGCAGCCTCGCTTTGCCAGGGAGCTATGTGGGCCTTCTTTCGTGGCACGATCTGACTTCAGGCCGACGTGGAACCGAGAAATGCGTCATTGGCGTGGCGCCTCCATGAAAAATTCCACGGCTGTGTGCGACCTTTCCGGCATGCGAGACGGCAATGTCCTGGCGCCCTGGAGCGCTCCCGATCAAGCGCCTCTGATCTTGGCGGTGGGCGTGCTTGTGGGATTTTGGCTGTTGCTTGCCGGGTTCGGACGAGAAGCGCAACGCTTGAAGTGGGCATGGACCCGGCCCCGCAACCTCACCACCCGGAACGCTTCTGAGACACCCCAAACCATGGGCGTGGTCCTGAATTCCGCGTTGGGGCTGTTCGGGATTTGGGCGGGGTTGATTGTGTTGTTTCGATCGAGCGCGGTGGCCATGCCTTGGTGGTCCGTCTTTGCATGGATGGGGGCAGCTTGGACGCTGCGAACGGCAACCGGCCGTGTGATCGTGGGTGCGGGAGACACCGCAAGCGCTTGGGTGGAGATTTCCCGCCACAACCAAACGTGGATGGGCATGGCCCTGGCCGCGTGGTGCGTCGTGGCCTGCATGAACCCCTTCGTCATGCATGGACCCATTGCGGTGTGGGGGGTGGTCACGCTGTTTGTCCTGACGATGGGCATCAGTGCCATTCGGGCCACGCAGCTGCTGAACAGCGCCCGTCAACAAAGGGTTGTTGGAATCTTGTATCTTTGCATCCTCGAATGGAGCTGGACGCTGTTTTGGATTCTCTGGAGTGTCCGTGCTGTCTTTCGAGGACATTGAATCGCACTCCCATGGCCCAACAGATCAAAACCGTCCTGATCTCACAGCCCAAGCCGTCCACGGAGAAGTCCCCGTACTTCGATTTGGCTGACAGACAGAAACTCACCATTGATTTCCGTCCCTTCATCCACGTGGAA
>JBMZAL010000053.1:0-8573 GCA_049611325.1 Flavobacteriales bacterium | reverse complement strand
CAGGAGGCCAAAACCAGGTCGAACTCGGCGCCCAAGACCGCTACATCCCCTTGGCACGTCACGCCTACGTGGCGGCGAACCAAACGGCCGTGGAATGACCGGTCGCGGGTGGTCGGTGCATGCATGGCGTGCGTGGAGTCAAGCCTTCGCGTCGGCCCAAGACGGCCACGTCGCCCACCACGGGACCGAAGAAGGGCTGCTCCGTCACCTGAGTTCGGACACGCGCACCCTGACCCACCCCGACGAATCCATCTTCTTCGCGCTCGTCGGACCCTGGCACGACGGTCACGACCACATCGCCGAAGCACACACGGTGGGCGTCCGTCGCTGGGTGGTCAGCAAGCCCCCGCGGAAATCAGACGCTTGGGCCCAAGACAGCGACGTCTTGGTGGTCCCCGACGTGATGGCGGCCTTGCAGCATGCGGCACGGACACAACGCGACGCGTTCGTGGGTCCTGTTTTGGCCATCACAGGAAGCAACGGCAAAACCACGGTCAAGGAATGGGTCGCCTCGCTCCTGCCCGAGCGCATCGCCATTCACCGCAGCCCACTCAGCCACAACAGCCAGCTCGGCGTACCGCTGAGCGTGTGGTCCTTGGAACAGCACCACGACCTCTCCTTGATCGAAGCCGGAATCAGCCACCCAGGCGAAATGGAACGGCTGCGCGATTGCATTGTCCCGACGGAAGGGGTGTTGACGCATTTGGGAGAGGCACACCTCGGCAACTTCGAAGGGCCCGACCACTTGACACGCGAGAAGTGCGCCCTCTTCAAACACTGTGTCCGGGTGTTCTTGCCCGAGGCGTTGCGCCTCCGATGCCAGCACCACCTGAGCAAGGAAACAGTCACCTGGGCCCATGCCCAAGAAGCCGGGGCTGAACATGCCACCCTTCAAGTCGAGGTGGACACCTCAAGGCGTCATCTGACCCTGCACTGGCGAGGCGCCTCCGCCACCATGGCCCTGCCTTTCACCAGCGACGCCTCCGTGCACAACGCGTGCACGGCAGCCCTTGTGGCGTTGCATCACGGGGCCACCCTCGAGGACATCCAGCACAAACTCCCCTCACTGACAGAACCCACGGGACGGCTTTCCTCCATCAAGCGGCCCCGCGGTGGCATCCTCATTCAAGACGACTGCAACCACGATTTGGGGTCGCTTGAAGTCGCCTTGCGCGCACTGGACCAAGCTCCCGACGCCGGACAACGCGTGGCCATTGTGGGGGATGTGCCACAAAGCGGGTTGACTGTCGAGGCGCGCATCGCGCGCATGGTGTCTCTTCTGGCGGCGGTTCGGTTGGATGCCCTTTGGTTTTGGGCACCGGCTTGGAGCGACGCCGAGCGGCACGCCCTGGTTGCGGCATTGCACGAACGAGGCGTGGAGGCACATGGCCTGCATGACCTTTCTGCGCTTGTCGAGCTGGCCCAAGCCCTCGACCGCGCCAATGTCCTCGTCAAGGTGTCGTCCAACGATCAGCTCCACGCTGTCATTCACGCGCTGGCGCCGCCAAGGCACATCACCACGCTGACGATGAACATGGGCAATTTGGTCCACAACATTCGCGTGCTCAAAGCGCATGTGGGCGCCTCGGGCGTGATCGCCGTCATCAAAGGACTTGGCTATGGCACCGACCCTGTGATGTTGGGTCGCCTTCTGGAGGCCCAAGGTGTGGACTGGTTGGCCGTGGCGTACGCCGACGAGGGCGTGGCACTGCGAGAGGCGGGTGTCCAAGCCCGAATCTTGGTCTTGAACCCCGACCCTGCCACATTCGGAACGATGCACCGTCACAAGCTCGAGCCTCAACTCGTCTCGTTGACGCACATTCAGATGGCTCGAGAGTGGGCAGAGACCCATGGCGTCGAAGGATGGCCTGTGCATTTGAAACTCGATACGGGCATGCACCGCTTGGGCCTTGCGTCCACAGAGGACGAGGAGGCCGAGGCCCTTTTGGCGGCCCCCGAGCTGACCTTGGCCTCGGTGATGAGCCACCTCGCCGGTGCCGACGAGCCCACCCTCGACGACGAGACCCGCAGGCAAATGGAGGCCTTTTTCCAGCGCACCTCTCAGCGATTTGCGGGGGTGCCAAGGCACATCCTCAACTCGGCGGGTGCCGCACGCATCTGGGATGTGCTCGACACCGCTCAGCGTCAAACCTGGGCTCCCCTGCTGACCCACATTCGGGTGGGCCTTGCCATGTACGGGTTGGGACCCGGCGCAGACACGCTTGGGCTTGAACCCGTGCTGTCCCTTCACACCTCGGTGGCCAAACTTGTGGACGTCCCCGCCGGCGAAGGCTCGGGGTACGGCCTCACCGACGCGGCCCCCCACGACCGCACCCTGGCCGTGCTTTCCGTCGGTTACGCCGACGGCTACCCGCGGGCGTTGGGCAATGGCGTCGGGCACGTGGGTTGGAAAGGACAGCTTCTTCCCACGGTTGGACGGGTATGCATGGACATGGTCACAGTGGACGCCACGGGGTTGGACATCTCGCCCGGAGATCGCGTCGCGTTGTGGGGCGACGCACCGAGGTTGGAAAAGGTGGCGGCCGAGGCAGGCACCATTCCCTACGAGCTCCTCACGCGCATCGGACCACGCGTCCAGCGCGTCATCGAACGTTGAGGCATGAAAAAGGGAACCCGCGTTGGATTCCCCTTTCACTTTTGTCAAATCGTTTGGATCACACCGCCCGGCCCACCCACTTGTAGGTCGTGCGCTCGATCCACCAGTACATGACCGGAACGATGATGAGTGTCAAGAAGGTGGCGAACGTCAAGCCAAAAATGATGGCCCAGCTCATCGGCTTCCAAAACACGTTGTTGTCCCCGCCCACGTAAATGTTGGGGTCGTAGTTGGTGACCAAGCCCACAAAATCGATGTTCAATCCAATGGCGAGCGGAAGCAAGCCGAGGACCGTCGTGATCGCCGTCAGCAACACCGGGCGCAAACGGGTCTTGCCCCCTTGGATGATCGCCGTATTCACCTCGGAGAAAGGCAACTTCGTGGCATCCTCCGCAGACTCGACATCTTCCAATCCCAACTCTTCACGGCGTCGGGCGCGGAGGAGGTTGGTGTAGTCGATCAACACAATGGCGTTGTTCACCACCACCCCGGCCAGCGAGATGATCCCAATCATGGTCATGATGATCACAAACTCCATTTGGAAGATGACCAGCCCCAGCAACACCCCAATGAGCGAGAAGACCACGCTGAACCCAATGATGAACGGCGTGGTGACGCTGTTGAATTGGCTGACGATGATGAGGAAAATGAGGAACAATGCAATGAGCAACGCTTTGGACAAGAACGCCATCTCCCTGGCCTGCTCCTCCTGCTGACCGGTGAACTCCCACGTTACCGCGGAAGGGGTTTCGAGCTCAGCGCCCATGTCTTCCTGCATGTTGCTGATGATCTCCGTGGGGTTGGCGCCTTCCAACACGTTGGACGTGATGGTGATGACGCGCTTGAGGTCTTTTCGTTTCACCGCGCTGAACGTGGTGGACCGGCTCGCTGAGGCCACGGCGCTGATGGGCACCTCCTTGATTTGACCGTCGCTTTGGCTGCGGAAGATGACTTTTTGGTTCATCAACGCGTCGCTGCTGTGGCGGTATTCCTCTGCGAAGCGCACGTTGATCGGGTAATCGTCTTCTCCATCTTTGAAGGTGCCGACCTCCCGGCCAAACAGCGCCGTCCGCAGCGTATATCCAATGTCGCGCGTGCTCAACCCATAGGTGCGGGCCTTTTCTCGGTCGATGACCACGGGCATTTGCGGTTTCCGTTTGTCGACGTCAATCTTCAACTCTTCCACCCCGGCATAATCCTTGGCGCGGAGGTAACGAAGCACCTCTTCCGAAGCTGTGAGCAACTCGTCGTAGTCGTCCCCGGTGAGCTCCAAATTGATGGGCGCGCCTTGGGGAGGTCCGTCGGAGTTCTTGGTCACCACCACTTCTGCGTCAGGATAGCCCCGAAGCGCTTCGCGGATGGCGCTCAACACATCGCCTGTGGCCAGTCCGCGGCGGTCCTGGAACTTGACAAAGTTGACGACGATGCGCGCCTTGTGAGGCGTGGGGCCCAGCTGCGGACCCTCGTTGGGGTCGCTGGTTCCGTTGCCCACCGTGCCAATGACCGAGTTGACCAAAAAGCTCTCAAGCTCGCCCGTCTCCGGATTGGGGCGCTTGAACTCGTCGCGTGCCAACACCTCCATCACTTGGACTTCGATGTCCTTGGCCACCTTGTTGGTCTCCGCCAGGTCGGTGCCGATGGGTTTGGACACGAAGATGTTGAGGTACTGAGGCTGGTTGTCGGGGAAGAACAGCACTTTGGGAGGGAATACCCCCATCAGCACGATGGACAAGAACAGCAGTCCCACCGTGCCCCAGAAAAAAGCCCAAGGGCGCTTGCCGCCCAAGACGTAGGACAGGAAGCGCTCGTACAACGCTTCGAGACGGGGCAAAAACGCATTTTGAAATGCCAACGTGGCTGGGTAAAGCAAGTAGGTGTTCAGCAAGGTCAAGATCCCCGCAATGGCCAAAATGTTGCCCAAGCCTGTGGCGCCGAGAGCCAGGAATGCCACGCCCACGCCCACCAGAATGGCGGACACCATGTGTGTTCGGCGGCGGTTCACACTTTCCGCGCCCACCTTCATGAAAACCGCGGTCAAGACGGGGTTGATGACCAACGCCACAAACAGCGACGACCCCAAGACGATGATCAAGGTCATGGGCAGGTAGCTCATGAACTCGCCAATGAGCCCAGGCCAAAGTGCCAACGGCAAAAACGCCGCAAGCGTGGTGCCGGTCGAGGCGATGATGGGCCAGGCCACCTCACCCACCCCGTAGCGGGCCGCCTTCAATGGACTGTACCCCTCGTCCATGAGACGGTACACGTTCTCCACCACCACAATGCCGTTGTCGACGAGCATACCGAGGGCCAACACCAAGGAGAACAGAACCATGGTGTTGAACGTGACCCCCAGGGAGTTGAGGATCAAGAAGCTCATGAACATGGAGAGCGGAATCGCCACCCCCACGAAGAGCGCGTTGCGCAATCCGAGGAAGAACAAGAGCACCCCGACCACGAGCAACACCCCAAAGATGATGGAGTTTTGAAGCTCCTCCACTTGGGTTTGGGTCATGTCGCTTTGGTCGTTGGTGATGGAGACGTTCAGGTTCCGTGGCAGCACGTTCTGTTTGGCCTCTTCGATGATGGCGTTGATGGCCGAAGAAGCCTCCAAGAGGTTTTCGCCCGCGCGCTTCACCACGTCGAGGGACACCACCGGACGGGAATACTCCCGGGCGTAGCTCTCCTTCTCTTTCTCCACGAACGACACCTCGGCCACATCGCGCAGGTGCACAGTGAACCCGTTCTCCGCCTTGATGATGACGTTCTCCAGCTCTTCGATGCTCGTGAAGTCGCCTTCCACTTGCACACTGCGGCGTACGCCGTCCACAAGAAGGTCGCCGCCCGACACCGTCATGTTCTCTGCGGCGATGGCGCCTGAGATGTCGTTGAAGCTCACCTGCATCGCTTCTGCACGCAGGTGATCCACCTCGATTTCCACCTCGAGATCACTGATGCCTTGGATGTCCACCTTGCTGATTTGGGGCAGCGCTTCAACCCGGTCCTCGAGGTACTCTGCGTACTTCTTCAGGTCTTGCAGACGGTAGTCGCCACTCAGGTTGATGTTCATCACCGGCATGAGCTCGCTGAAGTTGAGCTCCATGATGCTGGGGTCGGCTGGCAGGTCGGTCGGAAAGTCCGGGTCGGCCTTGGCCTTGTCCACCGCATCCTTCACCTTCCGAAGCGCCTCCGTCGGTGTCACATCAAAGTTGAACTTGATGTCAATGGCGCTGAAGCCCTGCACGCTCGTGGAGGTGATCTCGTCGATGCCGGAAATCGTATTGATCTCTTTTTCCAGCGGCCGCGTGACCAGCTTCTCCATGTTCACCGGGCTGTTTCCAGGGTAGGCCGTGCTGACAAAAATCTCTGGCACCACAATCTCCGGGAACGCCTCCTTGGGCACCGTCAAATAGCTGCTGATCCCTGAGAAGGTGATGATGGCGATGAGCACAAAGACCGTGGTCTTGTTTTGGATGCTCAGCGTCGTCAGCCCAAACTCACGCAGCTTTCCTCCGCCCTGAGGGGTCTGGGGGGTCGTTTCACTCATGACTTGCCGATCAGGATTCAATCAAGGTCACACGCTCGCCGTCCACCACGCGGGCTGCGCCACGGTCAATGACGCGGTCGCCGGGCTTCAAGCCTTGCTCGATGAGGAGCATGCCGTCTGACACCACGCCGGTTTCAATGGGTTGCTTCGTCGCTTGGTCGCCGCGCACCACGTACACGTATTCTTGACCGTTGGCGTCCTGCTGCACAAGTGCCGAAGGCAAAGCAAGGGCGCTGTCCAGCGCGAGGTCCGTGATGTGCACCGTGGCCACCATGTTGGGCAAGGCGCGCGTGCCTGCCGGCAAATCCACGGTCAAGTCGATCGTGCGGTTGGCCGCCTCGATGAATTGACCCACGCGACGAACCTGGCTGTCGATGGGGTCGAGGCCCCGTGCTTCGACGCGCACGGGTTGGCCCGCACTCACCGAACCGGCATAGTGGTCGCTGACCGATGCACGGATGTACAAGTCGCTCAAGTCCACCACGCGCACCACGGGCATGGGGGGCGCCGCCATCTCTCCGACGTTGACAAACACCCGGTCCAGCACGCCGCTGAAGGGTGCCCGAATGACCGCTTGGTCGATTTGCTCATCGAGGGTGGCCAGGCTGCGCTTCAAGGCTTCGAGTCCGGTTTGGGCCTGGAGGTAATCCACCTCGGAACCGATCTCCTTGTTCCAGAGGCGCTCTTGGCGCTCGAAGAGGGTTTGGGCCAACTCCAACTGGGTCACCAGCTCCGCGCGCTGCTTGGCCAGCACATCGGTGTCGATGCGCACCAACGCCGTGCCTTTGGTCACCTGGGTGCCTTCTTCCACCAGCACTTCGCGCACCACGCCGGGGAAGGCCGCGAGGACATTGGCAATGCGGTCGGTTTGGACGTTGCCTTGCACCGCAAACGAGTGGGAGAAGGGCGCGGCCTCCACCGTTTGGACACCCACGCGCGTCAAACGCGCATTGGTCGCCTCAGGGGATGCGGTGTCGGACTCCGCAGGCGCGCCACAGCGCACGAGCAATGCGGTCGCCAAGGCCACAAGGCCGAGGGGTTTCAAGGTCTTCTTCATGGTCGTGGATTGGATGCGATAAGGCGCTGCTGGGCGGTGAGCCAAGCGAGTTGCGCGCCAATCAGGTTGCCCTCGGCTTCGAGGAGTTGGTTTTGGGCGGTGTTGAGTTCAAAGCTGCTGCGGACGCCTTCTTTGTGTCCGAGTTCGATGCGTGTGAGGATGCGCGAGGCCAAACCGCGTTGCTCCTTGGCCGTTCCAAGCGCGGCTTGTGCGTCGAGGAAGGTGGCTTTTGCGTTGGCGTGCTCGAGTCGCGCGGCCGATTCCATCTGCGCCAAGCCCGACTCGGCTGTGAGCACCTGAAGCTTTGCCTTCTCGACGCGCTGCTTGCCGCCAAAGCTGGTCCAAATCGGCATGTTCACCGACAGTCCCACCAACTGTGCGGGGTACCACTCGTTGTTCTCCGCCAAACTTGGGAAATCTGGGTCTCGAAAGGTTTGTGCACTGTTGGAATAGTACGCAGCAATCTGCGGCAAGCCTTCGGCTCGGCGGTTTTGGACGTCGAGTTCGGCCAGGGCCAAGTACCGCCGCTGCTCCTCGAGCGCAGGATTCCCGCTCAGGTTCAAAGTCGCCTGAACCGCTTCAGGCACGGCCACCGCGGTGAGGGCTTCGAGGTCGTCTGTCAGAACCACGTCCTCGTCGACGTCGAGTCCACATTGGAACAGCAAGAGCTGCTTGGTGAGTTCCGCTTGAAGTCGCGCCTTGGCCAATTGTTGTTCGAGGGTCTGTCGCGTGAGTTGAAGCTGGTCGGCATCCACCGACTCCAACAATCCTTCGTTGGCCAACTCCCGAAGTTCCTGTTCAGAAGACATTACCAAGGTCAGTGCGCGGTCCAGCGTTTCCACGTTCGCCTCTGCGGCGAGTGCTGTGACGAACGCTTCAGC
The DNA here is from genome assembly GCA_049611325.1 of Flavobacteriales bacterium. Classification (GTDB taxonomy): domain Bacteria; phylum Bacteroidota; class Bacteroidia; order Flavobacteriales_D; family Sanyastnellaceae; genus UBA11663. The sequence continues at coordinate 474 of JBMZAL010000053.1, read as the reverse complement.
CACCAAGCGGCGCGTTTCCACTTCGGTGGCGTCGACAGCCAACGCCTTGGCATCGGCGAACACTTGCGAGGCCTTCAAACCCACGAGGTAGCTGCCGCTGAAAATCAGCTGCGACGCGCTCACTCCTGCCGTCGCAGACTGAGTCATCCCAAAAGACAAGGGCAACACCAAATCATCCGGTAGACTTGGGTCAAACTCCGACGCTGGCGCGACTTGGGTCGGGATGTCCAAGAAATGGTTGAAGTCAAAAGAAGCGTTGACTTGGGGCAGGCCTGTGGCCAGCAATTCCTTGACGTCCCGGCGGGCGACCTCCACGTCGATGCGGGCGCGCTGCATGGCGTACGCTTGTTCCACGCCCAGCGTTTGGGCCTGTTCCAAGCTCAACGACAGCTGTGCCATGGCACCTTGGGAGAGGCTGCAACACAGCGCGACGGCTGCGGCGCTTTGAGAGAGAATTCGTGTCATCATGAAAGT
>JBMZAL010000052.1:0-8658 GCA_049611325.1 Flavobacteriales bacterium | reverse complement strand
CGGCAGCAGGCGCTTCGGCAGCAGGCGCTTCGGCAGCAGGCGCTTCGGCAGCAGGCGCTTCGGCAGCAGGTGCTTCCTCGGTTGCAGGTTCAGAAGGGGTTTCGGGAGCTGCTTCTGCAGCAGCTTCTGCAGCTTGTTCAGCTGCTTCGGGTGCCTTGGCCTCTTGGTTCTCCAAGTTGGCGTCTTCAGGCTGTTGGGTGGCGTCGTTCATGCGTCACCTGTGTGTTGTGCGTCGCTGCAGGGGGCGCCGCGGAGTGATACTCTCTTTGCCCTGCCAAAGAAGAATGGGGCGCAAAAGTACACAACTGAGCCCGGAAAACCAACTCCTTTGGGCTGTGAAAAACAGTCAGTTGGCAACCACCAAAATTCGCTCTGCGCGGCCTTTGGCGTCCACCATCATGTACACTCCGCTCAGCCCTTGCGGCCAAGCATTCCAACCTTGGTCCAATTCCGCCACTCTTTTTCCTTCCAAGGACCACACATGGGCCGATGCCTCAAGCCAAATGGCCTGACCCGCGCCAACGGGATTGGGACCTTGCATCAATCGCCCAGCGGAAGGGTTCAACGTTGCCACGACATCCGTGCAGTCGTTGCACGCGTTGGGCGTGGGCTCGGAAACCCACTCAAACGGTCCAGATGCATTGGGGATTCGGGCGTAGGAGAAATCTGCCTCACTGACGCCAAAATGCACACTGTCCGCAATTGAAAAACCATCTGGCGAGCGAAGCACCAACGCTTCGCCGTTGTTGTTCAATCGAAAGCCCATGTGGTTCCACCCTTGCTCTGTGTCGTCGTCGGCCCACAGCAACAGGTAGCCGTCAGGTGCGATGACCGCCTCAGAGCCGGCGTCGAGAGGGACGCGCCACTTGGTGGGGTTGTTCAACCTGTCCGTGATGTAATACCCCGAAAGATCCACAGGAGCTGTCGTGGGGTTGTGGATTTCCACCCAATCCTCCAACTCCCCGACCTCGTCCACCAATCCACTGGTGTTGAAGGTCAGACACTCGTTGATGACCACAGCTGCCGGGGGGATGACCACAAGGGAATTGGTCACCCGTGGCGTGGGGATGTCGAAAAACACCGAGTTCGCCGCACCGTCAAATTGCCTGCCGTACGACACATTCGCAAACGACGCTTGGACTTCGTATTCGTCGGCAATCACCATGTCTTGGCCGATGAGCCAGATGGTTTGGTTTTCAACGGCAGGGACAAAGTCGAGGTGATGCCCGCCCTCTTCAGGCTCACCATCCATCCAAAGCAACAAAAACCCCTCGCCTTCGATGGTGGTCTCGACAGGGTTGTCCAGCGGCAACGTGTACGAAGCGCCCCCTTGAACAGCCACCGTGTATCCGCCCAAATTCACTTGCTCGGCGTTGGGATTGTAAATCTCGAGCCACGGCTCTGCCTCAAAGGATTCGTCGACAAGCACGCCGGTGTTTTCCAACAGCACTTCATTGATGTAGAGGAACGGCGTGGGAACCCAGGTTTGGGCATTCGTCGCCTCAGGCGTGGGCACGTTGAAGTACTCCCACGTTTCGCATCCGTCACAGGAACGACCGTAACTGATGTCAGTTTGCTGCGGCGGATAAACGATGGAATCCAACACAGTGACCCCGTCCGGCGCGGTGAACCACAGCCCCTCATTTTCTGAGCTCAACTTGAAGTTGGCATGAAGCACGCCTTGGGCGCTGTCTTTGTCCAACCAAATGACCATGTGGTCACCCGGCGTGAGGAACGTCGTGCCAGGATCCGTGTCAGGAATCGTGTACTTGGTGAGGTTTTCGGGGTCGTCGCTGAGGTGATAGCCCGCCAATTGAAGCAAGCCGCCGGGGTTGTACAACTCCACCCAATCGTCGAATTCGAGGAAATCGTCGTAGTGCGCCAAGTCGTTGGACGCCATCAACTCGTTGAGGACGGGGGTTTGGGCTCCGACGCTCGTGGCCCATGCCATCAACCCCACCGCCAACCAATTGAATCGTGCGCGCTCTTGCTTTCTCATGTTCATCACGTTACTCTCTTTCACTTTGACTGACGCTCACTCCTGCACCAAGGTTGCGTTCGTGAATCCTTCTGACCGGATGGCAGCCAATAGGCGCTCTGCTTCACCAAAATCGTCCATCGACCGTGTGAAATAGGTCGTCTGCCCAAACAGCTGAACGCTGCGCACCCCCCAATCCGCAGCTTTGAAAAGAAGAGACGCCACATCTTTGGACGGGACGGTGCCGTAGTATTTGGCGATGTCCACATGCCATGTCGCGGTTTCTCCGGCGTCCACCACGTCTGACGCCACCAAGGCTGGCGAAGCTTGAGTCTCTACCCGTCCGAACGTCTCGGATTCTTCATCCGACGTCTCCAATTCAGCATTCTCCTCTGAAGCCGAAGATGCAGCCGCTTCTGGTGCAGCGTCTAAGGTCTCCAAGGCGTATTCCTCCCGACTCACCTCTTCAGGCGTCACCACCTCCCTCACTCCGTCGCGCAATCGCACCACAAACGCATCGGCAAATGCATCGTACTCCTGCAATTCTTCCTTGCGAGACGTGGAAGCCAGTCTGTCTTGACGCACCCCTGCATACCACCTGGCCAATCCGTCAGGGAACGGCTCGTAAATGAGTCTTTCACCGGCTTGTTCAATCCACTCCTTCTCCGGCGTTCCACGGAACGCCCCCACCTGCACGGCGTACCACGTCCCTCTCAAATTTCCCAAAGCCACAGGTGCACCATGCGACCACATGTCGTCCGATCCCCAAACCGGGTTGGGGCTTTCTTCAGCAGATTCATTGGCGGCACCTTCATTCGAGGTGCTGGACGCATTTTCAGCCCCAGATGCACTGGCCGCATTTGATTCTCTCTCCGTGGCTGAGGCGTTTTTCCCTTTCTCAGTGTCGTCCTCGTCTTCTGTTTGGGTTTGGGGTGATGGGGGGGGCGAGGTTGAGGAGGTCGTTTGGCCTTCGTTCAAAACCACATCTTCTGAAGAGGGCTTCGTCGTGGACCAACCGTCCACGCCGCGAAACACCTCATAGGCGTCCACAATGCCCTGCTGCATCAACCAGTTCTCGATGGATTGCACCTCCACTGCGGATGCATTTTCTGGCATGACGAGCACCCAACGCTTGAGGCCATTGGCCCCTTCTTGCGCATCCAGCGTGGTGCCCTTCGGCAGCGATTGAACCTGCGGATTGTTGCGGAACCACCCCATGTGCACCCCCTTGGCGCCCACGGACAACTGCGTTGTTACGTCGCTCGATTCTGTAGTGGCATGGCCTTCTGGTTGGCCCTGCTCAGACGCAGTGACCACGTGGGACGTTTCAGCTTCCGCATGGGTCACCTGGGGCTGTGAACTGTCGGTCATGTCGTCAGAGTCCGCAGGAACCTCGGCTGAGGGTGACACCGTGTTTGCGGCCGCAGGTTCGCTCTGCGTCCGTTGTGCCCATTGAATGCGGAGGTTTTCGAGCTTCTGCTGCACCGACTGTGGCCATGCTGGAAGAAGTGCCTGAACCTGCTCTGGAGAGCGGTCTTTCCAATCGGAGTTGTGCGCCCAAGAAGACAACACCCACGCCGCCTCCAAACCTTGACATGCCTCCTCGGCATTTGAGATGGCTTCGCCCTGTTCAAGAAGCATCTCTAACATCTCCTTCTTTGCGGCTTCCCAGGCGCCGTCCCCCTGGAATGAACCGGCGTCCTCCTCTTCCGATGCGGCCCCATTTGAAGGAATTTTATCGTGGGCGTTGTCGAAGTGTTGAATCACATCACGCAACATCACGCGAGGCGACAGCGCTTCGTTTTCTTCCAACCGCACCGCCATCCACGATGCCAAAGAAGCTTGCCATGACAACGCCCCTTGCAACACAGGCGCGTCGGCACCTTCAGCCCCCTCATGAGATGGTGACAAACGCATTTGGAGGTCCAACCACAAACCTCGCCATTCCGCATCCAGCGATTCCTCCATGGCATCGCTTGAGCCTAATTCTGAAGCTGAGACAGCCTCTGAATCTGCCGATGCGGCTTTGCCTTTCGAAGTGGCATTCTCGGCTTCGAATGTCTGTTTTGACGTCCCGGATGTGCCTTGCCGTTCAATGGCTTCATCCGCATCACCTTGTTGGGCCGCGGCCGTGACGGCGAGGCCTTTCCATGCACGAATGGCCTGCGCTCGATCCGCTTCGCTCCATTGCGCACTGGGCTCCATCATCTCAATCATGGACAGCCGTGTGCGGATGTCATCGAGTTCGGACAGCGGGGCGGTGATCGTTTCTGATGTCAATGCGCTGCGAATCGCGTCTTCGTCCCAGACTTCTGGGCTGAACCAACGGGGTTCCCACGAGGAGACCACCTCAGGATCGTGGGCCAAACACCACGCCAATTTGACCGATTGAGGCTGCAATTGCGCCATTCTCCGCCAGTCTTCTGAGAGCTTGGCGACACGACCATCGTTCCAAGCGTCTTCAATCCATTGACCGTCCCCGACAAGACCGCGTTTGTCGCGAACGTCCGGCAGCGCCCCCTGGTCATACAAGGTGCCAGACCGGGCCCATGCGCGCTTGGCTTTGCGCGCCACTTCTTCCAAGTTGATGGAGCCCACAGGCCAAAGCGACGAGGCGCGTTTCATGGCCATGGCCAACGCTTCCTCCCACGGCGTTTCCTCCACGATCACTTCCTTGGCCGCCACCGAAAGCACCGAGGCCACGGCCTCTGACATTACGTCCTGTTGGGCTTGTTCAAGCGCCATTCGGTATTTGGGCAGTGCATCAAAGTCTTGGGATTTGGGCACATTCAAGCCCCGCGGAGCCACATGCTTGGACAACATACTTGCGGCAATCGCGCGCTCCTCCTTTTGAACGTCCGTCCACCACGGATAGGACTGGAATTGAACCACCCGTCGCTCGGGTTCAGCTTGCGCCACCACAGCTTCTTGGACGACCTCTTGCTGCGGCTCCCATGCTTCGACCTCGACTTCATGGATTTGGTCAAGCACCAAGTCCCACCCCCAGGCCAAATCGGGATTGGGGACGGCTTCTTGCGTCAACGGACGCGCGTCCAAGAACGGCGCTCCATCCACCGTGGTCATGACCATGGATTGGGTCACCGAAGAGGGGACGTCTGCGTGAGGCACGGCATAAGTGCCCTCCACGATGTCTCCATCCGTCGACTCAAAGCTGTATCGCAGAACTTGTCCCGCGCCGACCACCACATTCCATTGCCCCCTCTCCTGCTCCAACCCGACCACGGCAAGGGTCTCGTTGGTTTGGGCATCGGCGAGGGTCATCGTGCCGGGAACGACCTCCCCCGAGACCGCCCATTGGGTGTTCAAATTGACGGGAATCCACGGGGCGCCATCGAGCGACACCTCCCAAACTTCCACGCCACCGTACTCCCCCTGCCTGCCGGTCACCAACCATCCCGAGGCCTCGTCAAAAGGTGCGAAATAGGCCAAGTCGTCGTGCACCGAATTGAACATGGGTCCCAACGAATTGGGCATGCTCCAAACGCCTTCTTGACGACAGGTTTGAAACAGGTCAAATCCCCCCACCGTTCCCGGACGGTTGCTCGCAAACACGAGGCATTGGGTGGATGGATCCCACACAGGATTCAGGTCGTCGTAGGGCGAGTTGACATGGCCCGGAAGTGCGGTCGTTTCTGAGAATGCCCCTTCGTCGTCCAAAGTGGCGATGCAAATCTCCAGGCCTCGCGCCCCTTTGGCGCCCAAGCTGTGACAAAACAATTCCTTTTCTCCCCGCCAAAACGTCACCGGTGCAGACAAGTCCGACTTCTTGTCGAGTTTGGAGTGCACTTGCTGGGGCGCGAGCATGACCCGGACGCCTTGTCTCTCCCATTGGATGTAGCGGTGGAAGGACGTCACTGGGACGCTGACCGCGTCCAGCTTTTGAAGGGCCTGCCTCTCGGCAAAGGCCAGAGGCATTTCCCGAGATTGGGCCAGGGCCAACGAACATGCATCGCGCCAGGGCGACTTTTTGTCCGCCTCATCCAAGGCCTTCAGCAGCGCCGTTTCCGCCAATTGTGGCTCTCCCTGAAGCATCCATGCCCGTCCCCACCAGTACCACCCTTCTCCCTGGAGATTTCCCGCGTCAGCGAGCGACGCCAAGCGCTGGATGCCCTCGTCTCTCGTCCGAACGTCGTGCAACAAGGTCGCCGCATAACGCATTTGCAGGAACACATCCGTGCCGTCCAAACTGAGCAGTTCCGCCATCCTGCGGTGCGCCAATTCCCATTCCTCTTGCTCGAACGCCTGCATGGCCTCTGCCTTCACTTCTTCAGGCGACACATCCCGCTGACCACAGACCTGGCAAGGCGCCCAAATGAAGGCCACCATGAGCCACAGACCCAGTGTGACAATGGGCGCGTGAGATCTGCAAATCAAGTCCGGCGCGATAAAACGGAAAAAGGCTGACATGAACAGGAGCTTCGTTGTGTAAAACGAAGGACGGGGCGAGGACGGGAAGCGCCGTAGTTTTGGGCCTCAAATCATTCACAATGGCCCACGGAACTTTCAACGTACCCTACCCCATCAACGAACCCGTGCTCAGCTACGCACCGGGCACACCTGAGCGGGACGCCCTTCAGGCGGCATACCAAACCATGTACAACCAACCTCCCATTCAGGTCCCGATGTACTTGGGCGCAGAGCGCGTCACGACCGACGACAAGCGCGCCATGACGCCACCCCACGAACACGGCAAAGTGTTGGGGCACTTCAGCTATGGCACCGAAGCCCATGTCACCCAAGCCATTGATGCCGCGTTGGAGGCCCGCAAGTCTTGGGCCAACTTGGGATGGGAACACCGCGCTGCCGTGTTCCTCAAAGCAGCCGACCTCATTGCAGGTCCTTTCCGGGCCAAGATCAATGCCGCCACGATGTTGTCGCAAGGCAAGAACTGCTTCCAAGCTGAAATCGACGCGGCCTGCGAGTTTGCCGACTTCCTGCGCTTCAACGCCTACTATGCCCAAGAGATTCACGCCCAGCAGCCCGAATCTGCCGACGGCATTTGGAACCGGTTGGAGTACCGTCCGCTGGAAGGGTTTGTCTTTGCCATCACCCCCTTCAACTTTACAGCCATTTCCGGCAACCTTCCCGCCGTGGCGGCCTTGATGGGCAACGTGGTGGTGTGGAAGCCCTCTGACACCCAGGTCTACAGCGCCCAGGTCATCATGGAGATTTTCCAAGAGGCTGGCTTGCCCGATGGCGTCATCAACATGGTCACTTGTGACGGTCCTGTTGCAGGCAACGTGGTCTTCAAGCACCGCGAATTCGCGGGATTGCACTTCACCGGATCCACCGGCGTGTTCCGCCACCTTTGGAAGACCATCGGTGAGAATTTGGAGATGTACCGCAGCTACCCCCGCATTGTGGGTGAAACGGGCGGCAAGGACTTCGTGGTGGCCCACCCGAGTGCCAACGCCAGTGCGGTGGTAACGGGATTGATCCGAGGGGCGTTTGAGTTCCAAGGTCAAAAGTGCAGTGCCGCCTCTCGCGCGTACATGCCTGCCTCACTTTGGCCAGCCATCAAGGCCGAATTGCAAGCTGAACTCGCCACCCTTCGCATGGGGTCGCCCGAGGACTTCGGGAACTTCATCAATGCGGTGATCGACCGCCGAGCCTTCGACAAGATCAAGGGTTACATCGACTTCGCCAAAACGGCTTCAGATGCGGAGGTCATCGCAGGTGGCGGATGCGACGACAGCGTGGGGTACTTCGTGGAACCCACAGTCATTGAGACGTCGAACCCACATTTCAAAAGCATGGTGGAGGAAATCTTTGGCCCTGTGCTCACGGTGCACGTCTACGACGACAGCACCGAAAACGCGTTCGAAGACGTGCTCGACTTGGTGGACTCCACTTCGGAGTACGCACTCACAGGCGCCGTGTTCTCCCAGGACCGATACGCCTTGGACCTCGCCTCCAAAAAGCTGGAGAATGCTGCAGGCAACTTCTACCTCAACGACAAACCCACAGGTGCCGTCGTGGGCCAGCAGCCCTTTGGTGGCGCCCGTGGATCGGGAACCAACGACAAGGCAGGATCCTACTTGAACTTGCTTCGTTGGGTGAGCCCTCGCACCATCAAGGAAGCCTTGGTGTCTCCTACGGACTACCGCTACCCCTTCTTGGGTTGAGCCGGAAGCGATGCACAAAAAAAGGCGCCAAAGGGCGCCTTTTTTGTTGTCTGAAGGGAAAGACTTTCATCAGTCCTCTTCGTAGGCACTGACAGGAATGGAAGCCATGTCCACGCGTTGCGCCTTCCCACCCATCGCCGCCTTGAAGGCCTTGCCGTATTCAGGCTTCAACTGCCCGTCGGCCTCCAACCACTTGGTCAACACCACCATTTTGTCCTTTTTCCCGGCGCGTCCCACCGTCGTGATTTTTCCGTGGACGGTGCGCAGTCGGAACGCCGAATTCAAAATGCTTGCTTTCGCGGACTTGAGGCGCGCTTCAGGGATCTTGTGAATCGACATCGCATCGGCAATCAACTCGTCATAGCTCATGGGTCGATTTCGGGCGCGCAATCGCTTCTGGATGAAGGCACCCCAAATGCTTTTGGGACCTCGCTTTTTGGCAGGCACCCCCTTGGCCGTCATTGTGGTGCCTTTCTGGGTCGGCTCCGTCGAGGTTTTTGTGGGCGCCCCGAGCTTGGCCAGCATCGTTTCAAC
>JBMZAL010000051.1:0-8834 GCA_049611325.1 Flavobacteriales bacterium | reverse complement strand
AAGTGCGTGCATGACCCTGTTGATGTGCGTCGACCGCAGCGCGGACGCTGCCGTGTGAGGTCAAAAGCGCTTCGGATTCCACCAATCCAAGCCCGGTGGCTTCGGCCACCATCCGCGCGCCGCGCTGCACAAGTTTGGCGTTGGTCAGTTGCATGTCCACCATGCGGTTTCCATGCACGTGTCCCAACTGAATCATGGTGGCCGTGGTCAGTCGATTCAGAATGAGTTTGGTGGCCGTGCCGGCCTTCATGCGCGTGGAGCCGGTCACAAATTCGGGGCCCGTGACCGCCACGACCGGGTGGTCGCACGCCTGGATGATTTGGCTTTCCGGGTTGCATGTCACACATCCCGTCAACACCCCCCGCAATCGTGCTTGGCGCAGGGCGCCAATGACGTACGGCGTGCGGCCACTCGCCGCGATACCCACCACCGTGTCCTGCGCTTGGATGCCATGCGCTTCAAGGTCCTTCCAGCCTTGTTCGGCGTCGTCCTCGGCACCTTCCACAGCGGCGCGAATGGCCGAATCGCCTCCCGCCATGATCCCGACCACGCGGTCGTGGCCCACCCCAAACGTTGGGGGACATTCACTGGCATCCACCACACCCAGTCGGCCACTTGTGCCTGCGCCCAAGTAAAACAGCCTTCCACCTTCACGCATCCGGGCCACCAGCGCTTCAGTGAGCGCGGTCAAGGCAGGCATGGCTTCGAGCACGGCACCTTGCACGTCATCATCGACGCGGTGCATCGCATCGAGGAGTTCGCGCACGCTCATCGTGTGCAAATCATCCACGGGGCCGGACTGTTCTGTAGGGGGCAGCGGTCGCTCCATGCTCAAATGTACACCCAGCCCGTGGTGCTTAGACTCCTGAGGTCTTCCAAATCTCCCATGCCTTCTCGGCCTGCAAACGCAACATGTCTGCGCCATTCAAGACGGCCGCGCCGCGTCCTCGTGCCTCGCGAAGCAAACGGGTCTCGGCAGGGGTGTAAATCAGGTCCACAACGAGGTGTTCTGACGTCAACCACGAGGTGGGGAACGGCACCATGTCTTGGTCTTGGGGATGCGTGCCCACAGGGGTGCAATGGACCACCAGGAGGTGGTGGCGCGCGACCCATTCTGACACCTCGTGGTACCCAATGGATGCCCTTCCGAGGGCGCGAGTGCCTTTGGTGCTGTCTCCGGTGCGGGAGACGCTGATCGCGTCAATGCCCAATTTGGCGAGAACGTGGTGCACGGCAGCTGCACTGCCTCCCGTGCCAAGCACGAGTGCCCGCTCGTGTCGTTTGGCGAGAAACGGTTGGATGGAACGTTGAAACCCCCACACGTCGGTGTTGTGACCTTCCCAGCCTTGGGGTGTCTTCACCAAGGTGTTGACCGCACCGACGGCTTGGGCTTCTTCGGAAATGCGCACCAACTTGGACAGGACGGTTTGCTTGTGTGGCACCGTGACGTTCAATCCGACCAGGTTGGGGTGGTCTTCCGTCAAGGTGTGGAAGTCCTCGATGTTGGGCAAGTCAAACGTGCGGTAAACCACGTCGTCGCGGCCTTCGGCAGAGAGGATGCGCTTGAACAAGCTGGGACTTTGAGAGTGCCCAACGGGATGCCCCAACACACCCAACAACTTGGAGGCCCCGTCACTCATCCGACCTCGTTCATGCCCCGGGTGTTGCCCCAGCGGTGAAGTCCCCACACGACAACGCCTCCGAGGCAGGCCAGTCCGAGGGCCGCAGCGATGTTGCCCTGGGGCGCCACGTTTTCGAGCAACCATTCCACACGGCCGTCGCTGTGGGTGTAGAGGGGGCGGACCTGTGCTTTCCAAGGCCACAACGCTTGAAGTGACCCCACCAAAAAGCCGGTCAACAAAGCCAGGGTGGGACGCCGATGCTCAGACAGCAACCACTTCAGCGCACGGCTGAACAACAACAGGCCGAGCACAGCCCCAGCGCCGAAGGCACCGATTTTCGTCAAGTCGAGGGTCTTCACTGCCAGAAGCACGGGGGCGTAGGCCCCGAGGATGAGCAGCAAGAAACTGCCTGAGATGCCGGGAAGAAGCATGGCACAAATGGCCAAGGCGCCGGCCGCCATCAACAGCGCGGGATGGTCGGTTTGGACCAAGGGCGGAAGGGAAGTGACAAACCCTGCCACGGCGCATCCAATGGCCGCCCAGACCCAGGTGTCCAAGCCCCAAGGTTTGACGTGTTTGCCCACCAGCGGCACAGAGGTGGCCACCAATCCCACAAAGAATGCCCGAAGCAAGACCGGATGGTGCTCGAGCAACCAGTGAAGGGGGGAGGCGAGCGTGGCGATGGCGGTCACGATGCCCACGGCGAGGGCGACGAGGAAGGGGCCGTTCACGGCGTTCCAGGCCTCCAATAGTCTGCCCTTGCAAATGGCGGTCAGGCCTTCTCCGCTGAGGGAAGAAAGGCTGTCAAGCAAGGGGTCGTAAATGCCCGCAATGAAGGCCACCGTGCCTCCACTGACGCCGGGCACCAAATCCGCCACACCCATGGCAAAGCCTTTGGCTGTGACAGACCAGGGCCAATTCATGCCACCTCGAGGTTGGGGTCGATGTGGGTGGCCCAGTCGCGGATTCCGCCTTCCAAGTTGTGCACGTTGGTGCGGCCGTATTGATTCGTCAAGGCGTGGGTCACCGCCGCAGAGCGCGCGCCGGAACGGCAGTGGATGACCACAGGAATGTCTTCGGGGATTTCCCCAAGGCGCTCGAGCACATCTTCCATGGGGATGTGTACCCCGTCGATGTGGCTGACTTCGCGTTCGTAGGGCTCGCGAATGTCAATCAAGGCGTGGGAGACGCCTTTCTCTCGCCAGGATACCAATTCTTGTACCGTGATGCTTTTCATCATCAATCGTCCAAAATTTCGTCTGCAGGAATTTGGCGAACGCCTTCGGCCATGGCCTCGGGAAGGTTGTCGAAGAACGTGTCGCCACGCAATCCAAGACGCAAGCACTCCAGCGGAATGACGTCATGCGGCCCGATGTTGCCCAAGTTGACGTTGGCGCCAAATTGCTTGAGGAACCACACTTGTTGCGGCTTTTGGGGCGCTTCCCAAAGAATGTCTTCCAATTTCACCTTGGCCAAAATGCGACGAACCAGGGCGGTGTGCGCCGTGCCGTTGGGGCGGTAAATGCCCACGTTCCCACTTTCGCGGGCTTCGGCAATCACCTTCCAGCTGCCAGCAGCGAGTTCTTGCTGCATCATGGACGTCCACTTGTTGGGGCTGATGAGGATGCCCGCTTCTTTGGAGCCGACTTCGCTCAGGACGCGGTACTTCTTCGCCAACCGAGAAATCATCTCGCACTTGGCGTCCTCTTCGATCACCATGGATCCGTCACTTACTTCGACCGTCTCGAGACCGAGATCGTCCACAAAGCGGAGGAAGTCGTCAAGCTGGTTGCGAACGAAGTAGGCTTCGAACAGGGTGCCACCGGGGTAGACCATGAGGCCTGCATCGTGGTAGAGTTTGATCTTTTCCTTGACGTTGGGGGTGACAATCGAAGTGCCAAAGCCCAACTTCAAGAGGTCCACTTTGTTGGCATTGACTTCGAGAAAGTCTTCGGCCTGCCGCAGGCTGAGGCCTTTGTCCATGACCATGGTCAAGCCCGATTCGCGGGGCTTGGCGGGGCGCTCCGGCAGGTGAGAGAGGTTGTGGTTCATCGTTCAGGGTTTCATGCGTGCGTACCGGCTGGCCACACGCGGGTCGTCGAGCAGACCTGGGTAGGTCTCCAACAACCGATTCATGCCTTCGAAATCCGCCATCAGCAGGTGGTCGAGAAGGCGAAGGGCTTCTCCATCCATGCGCAAGGCGAACAGGCTCACAAATTGTTTGTACCCCAACGAGGTTGAGGTGGGTGGCAGGTGCTCGAAGGCATTGTCGAGCAAAATCAGGGCTTGATCGTGGGCCTCCAACGCTTGCATGTTGTCAATGCGTTCTTCCCAGGCTTCGAGGTGCTTGGGGTTGCGTTCGAGGAGCTGGACCAAACACGTGTCTGCGTCTTCATGGCGTTCCATTTTCTTCAAAACGGTGGCCATCATCAGCAAGGTGTCTTCGTGGTGAGGGTGGAGCAGCAGGGCTTGCGCAAAGTGCTCCAAAGCGGCGGCGTGATCTTGGCGCAAGTCATCCAACACGCCGAGTCCCACATGCGCCTCCAAGAAATGGGCATCCAATTCGAGGCACTGCATGTAGTACTGTTCGGCTTCGTCGAGGTCGCCCAAGTGCTCCAAGCATTCGCCCATGTAGCAGAACGTGCTGGGTTGGGGGGCATCGAGCATGAGGGTCTCACGGTGGACGTCCAAGGCATCCCCAAACCGCTCCATGGCGGTCAGGGCTTCTGCTTTTTGGTGATATGCAGGAGCGAAGCTGTCTTCGATGGCAATGGCAAAGTCGTACGCGTCCACGGCTTCTTTGTAACGTCCCAACCGTTGGTGGGCGTTGCCCAAGTTGTACCACGCCGCAAAGCTGTAGGGGTGGTCGTCCAGAAATTGGGTGTAGAAATCCGCAGCATCTTGGATGCGGCCTTCTTTGTCCATGCAGAAAGCCAACTCATACAGGGCCGTCTCGTTGGACGGATCCTCCTTGAGCGCTTGGAGCAAGACCCGGATGGCCTGCTTCCACTCCCCGAGGTTTTCATGCTCGAGGGCCACGTCGATGTACACATCCTTCTTCAACTCTTCGTCGGCGAAGGAAAGCAAGGCGTTGAAGTGCTGAAGCGCCAATTTGTGTTCCCGCATTTGGCTGTAGATGTTCGCCAAAGTCAGGTGGATTTCCTCGTTGTGGGGCTCAAAGGAGAGCAAGTTCTTCAAACGAGGGATGGCCTGGACGTGCTTGCCGGTGCTGGCGAGGATTTGGGCCTCACGCAGCTGAAGCCCCAAACTCTCGGGATACAAGCTGCTTGCATGGTGATGCACTTGCTGCGCTTTGCGCAAGGATCCTTTCTCGAGGTAATGCTCGATGAGAATCTCGAGATCGTCGTGGTCGAAGAACCGCGACTCACCCGCCTGCATCATGGCTTCAAAAGCCTTGGCCAGTGCGAGGATCTGCTCTTCTCCCTGATGTGGACGTCCTTCTTCGTGCATACTTCAACAAAGTACGTTGCGAAGGTCGGAAGAAAGGCCCGTGCGAGGCACGTATTATGCACAGGAATGGTGGAAAAAATCCAAAACGACACGCGCCAGGACATAGAACGAAGGGGGCGGGGCCAACCCTACCTTGCAAACATGTTGATTGCATCCATTTCAGGTATCCGCGGCACGGTCGGCGGAAAGGCCGGCGAAGGGCTGAGTCCCGCCGACGTGGTGACGTTCGCCAGTGGCTACGGCGCATGGGTTTGGGAGCACAAGTCGGGAGGCGAAGCACCACGGGTGGTGGTGGGACGTGACGCCCGCATCTCGGGACCTTGGGTGCGCGACGTGGTGTGCGGCACCTTGAACGCCATGGGCATCGACATCATCGACTTGGGCCTGAGCACGACGCCCACGGTCGAGTTGGCCGTCCCGGGTTTGAAGGCCGACGGCGGCTTGATTCTGACCGCGTCCCACAACCCCAAACAGTGGAATGCCCTCAAACTCTTGAATGGCGCGGGCGAGTTTTTGTCTGCGGCGGCGGGCGATCGGGTGTTGGCACTGGCGCGGGAAGGCGTGACTTACGCCGAGGTCGATGCCACGGGCACCACCACCCAAGACGACAGCTGGTTGATGCGCCATGTGGAGCACGTCCTCGACTTGGCGTTGGTCGATGCCGAGGCCATCCGCGGCGCAGGATTGAAAGTGGCGGTCGACGCTGTGAACTCGTCGGGCGGCGTGGCCGTGCCCTTGCTCCTTGATGCATTGGGTGTGGAGGTGGTGCCCGTGCACTGCGAGCCCACCGGACATTTTGCGCACAATCCGGAGCCGTTGCCCAGCCATTTGAGCGACCTGACCCAAGCCGTTGTGGAGGGGCAATGTCATTTGGGCATCAGCGTCGACCCCGACGTGGATCGGTTGTGTTTTGTCTGCGAAGACGGAAGCTTCTTTGGCGAAGAGTACACGCTGGTGGCGGTGGCGGACCACGTGCTGGCCCACACCCCGGGCCCCACGGTGAGCAACCTCAGCAGCACCCGTGCCCTCCGTGAAGTGAGCGCCCGCCATGGGTGCACGTACACGGCATCTGCCGTGGGTGAAGTCAACGTCGTGGCCCAAATGCGCGAGACCGGTGCCATACTCGGGGGCGAGGGGAATGGCGGCGTGATTTACCCCACATCCCATGCCGGACGCGACGCGTTGGTGGGCATTGGGCTGTTTTTGACCCATCTGGTCTCCAAAAACATGACGTGCCGTGCGCTTCGCGACACCTACCCCGATTTTCACATGGTGAAGGACAAAATGTCCTTGCCTGCAGTCGATGTCGACGCAGCTTTGATGGCGCTTCGGGACGAAGTGAGCGACGCCGAAGTGAACGACGTGGATGGGGTGAAATTTGACCTTGAGGAGGGGTGGGTGCACTTGAGAAAAAGCAACACCGAGCCCATCATTCGGATTTACGCAGAAGCGCCGACACCGGAGGAAGCCAGGGCGTTGGCCGACCGATTTGCCGGTCGTCTCGAGCATCACCTTCAAAGCGCACCGGCACAGGCCTAACTTAGCCGCCCCATGCACGCTTACCTCGACAATGCGGCGACGACCCCGGTGGCACCCGAAGTGGTGAAGGCCATGATGGATGTGTACACCACGGTTCATGGCAATCCGTCTTCCACCCACGCGCCGGGCCGAAAAGCCAAGGCGTTGATTGAAACGAGCCGGCGCAGCATCGCCACCCTGTTGGGTGTTCCGCCCCGGACCATTTGTTTCACGTCCGGGGGGACGGAAGCGGACAACCACGCCATCCAAGCCGCAGTGAGCTGCTTGGGGGTCAAGCGCATCATCACGTCGGCGGCAGAGCACAGCGCGGTCATCAAGGCCACGCAGCAAGCCTCGGACCGACACCAATTGGAGCTTGTGCATGTTCAACACCACGGGGACGGACAGGTCGACATGGGCCACCTTGCCGAACTTTTGGCCGGTTCAGAGAAAAAGACCTTGGTGTCGTTGATGCACGCCAACAACGAGGTGGGTGTCATGGTGGACCTCGCTCGGCTCGGTGCTTTGTGCAGGGAGCACGGGGCGTTGTTCCACAGCGACACCGTGCAGACCATGGGGCATTACCCCCTCGATTTGAACGCCGTGGATGTGGACTTCTTGGCGTGCAGCGCGCACAAGTTGCACGGACCCAAGGGCACCGGGTTTTTGTACGTCAATCCCAAGCTGCGCATTGACGGCATGATTGTCGGCGGAGGGCAAGAGCGAATGCTCAGAGGGGGCACGGAAAATGTCGCAGGCATTGTGGGGCTGGCTGAGGCGTTTGCCGCCGCCTTCGAACACATGGCCGAACACGAAGCCCACGTCCGCGCCATGAAAGCCCGCATGGTGCAAGGATTCAAGGAGCGCGTTCCCGGGGTGGTGTTCAACGGAGACTCGGACAAAGAAGATCGCCTTTACACCGTGCTGAATGTGCAATTTCCAGAACACGCCAACGGCGGCATGGCCGTGTTTTTGCTTGACCTCGAAGGGGTGGCATGTTCAGGGGGCAGCGCCTGTTCCAGCGGCGCGACCCTCGGCTCTCACGTGCTGAGGGCCCTTCAATTTCACGACCCCAACAAGGCGAGTGTGCGCTTCTCCTTCTCAAGGTACACGTCCGAGGCGGACATCGATTTTGCCTTGGACGCTGCGCAAAAGGTATTTGCCCCCGCGGAGGAGGTCGTTTGATTCAGGTGCTTTTGTGAAACGCAGGCTCAGGCACCAAGGGTGCACCGGGCTTGGGCTTGTGGCGTACCTTGGCGTTCATGCCAGCCAACCGGATTTTTCATCGCCTGATTGGTGCGCGAATGCCTCACATCTTGTGGGCGCAATCTCGCCCCGCGGACGCACAACGGGGGGTCTACCTCGGGCTGATGCACGGGTTGGCTTCCACGGTGTACGGCAAGTCATTGGGGATTGACAAAGCCAGCGACGTGGCCCGCCGCAAGGACTTTGTGCGGCACGTGCCCATCGTGACGTACGACGCGTTGAAGCCCTGGATTCTCCGAGCCCGCGACGGCGAACGGAATGTGTTGTGGCCAGGCCTCACCAAGTGGTTTGCCCAAAGCTCCGGCACCACCAGCGACCACCACAAGTGGTTGCCGGTCACGAGCGAATCGCTTCACGAAGGCCACTACAAAGGCGGGAAAGACGTGCTGGCCCAGTTTTGTCATCAAGTGCCAAGTGCCCAATTGTACCAGGGCAAACACCTCATCCTTGGCGGTTCAAGTGCGTTGGTCAAAGAGGGCCAAAGCGCCTTGAAGGGAGACTTGAGTGCCATCATCGTCAGGCATTTGCCACCTTGGTGTGAAGCCAGAAGAACCCCCAACCGAAGCATCGCGCTGATGTCGGATTGGGAAGAGAAGGTGGAAGCCATGGCCCGGGCCACCGCGGTGGAGGACGTTCGGATTTTGGCGGGTGTGCCCAGTTGGATGTCTTTGGTGACCCAACGCGTGCTCGAAGTCACGGGCAAATCCAACCTGCGCGAGGTCTGGCCCAACCTCTGGCTCTACATGCACGGCGGGGTAGGGTTCAAGCCCTACCGTGACACGTTCACCAACATGATTCCTGACGTGCCGGGACTTCCCCCGATGCACTACCTCGAGACCTACAATGCCTCGGAGGGCTTTTTCGCTTACCAAGAAGACCTGGGGCGCGACGACATGGCGCTGCTGATGGATCACGGCATTTACTACGAGTTCATGCCGCTGGAGGAAGTGGGACAGC
>JBMZAL010000050.1:0-8835 GCA_049611325.1 Flavobacteriales bacterium | reverse complement strand
CCTAAGCTCACGGCAAGGCTTGCATGCCCCATGGCTTGCTGCAGAACCGTCAGAGAGCCTGTACGCTTGTAGATCTCGATGGCTCCAGTGTGTCTGAACGAGTACAGCGTTTGATTCGGTTCTAGGAGCTTAGAACGCTTCTTGTACTTCCCCCACAGTGTCTTGAAGTAGTCAGGGTTGTAAGGGGTCTCGCAGCCTGTGAAGATGTTGTCAGTGTGTCCCCCACGTTGGAGGTGCACTGCGATTTGTGGGTTGAAAGGCACGATCCTATTCCTTCCACTCTTGTTCCTACTGCCTGACAGCGAGATGAAGCTCATGTCTTCAGAGAAGTCCCCCCACGTCAGTTGACGGATCTCTTGGTGGGGACGAAGCAAGCAACCGTAGGTGAGCAAGCAGCACAACCATAGATTCTCGTTGTACTCACGGATCTCTGCAAGGACAGCTTGTACATCGTCGAAAGGCTTGTGAAGCGCTTGATGGATTCGAAGCTGAAGCTCTTGGGCGACGATCAGTCGACGCTCAAAAGGCTCTTTGTTGGGGTGGAGATCCAACCCAAAACGTTGTCCGTTGGAGACGCGATGGCGCTTTCCTTGGACGTAGAAGACGATGGAAAAAAGTTGGTGTTTGTCTTTGATCAAGCGAGGTACGGTGAACTGCATGCTGCCAGTTTTGCTGCCAGTGAATGCCGATGAGCGAACGTTCCCTTCGGTTTTTGCCTCACCCCAAACGCTTGCACTTCGCGAAGTCCGCTGTACATTTGCGTCCGCTCTGGGCATTTAGCTCAGCTGGTTAGAGCGCTACCTTGACATGGTAGAGGTCACTGGTTCGAGTCCAGTATTGCCCACACACCCCAGAGAGGCCCCGCACCCCAAGTGCGGGGCTTTTTTTATTTCTTTCGATTGGAGCGTGCTCAACATCATTTTCCTCTAAAGACTAGCCAACGGCTGGTCACTCAGCGTCTTTGATGCAGCGGATGGAGAAACCGTAGTCGGATACTGGCTGATAGATGCGGCTGATGCCCGACGTCGAATTTTCCACGTTTCGATAAATCAGCAAGCTGCCGTTTTCCTCAGAGGCGGTGCGTGTCCACCACTGACCATTCATGCCGAGGCCGGTCACCTCAGTGGCCTCTGCACCATTGAGATATCCACCAAACGTGGCGTTGAATCCCACCGCGTTTTCAGACACCAGTTTCAATGCATCGCCTTGGTCCAATAGCCGCGCGTTCGAGTACGCAAACGTCAGCGCCTCCGGCGATTGTGCCCCAAGGAACATTTCCAATTCCAGCCAATCGTCATCTGAAGACACCGACCAATTTGTGGGGCACACGCTCTGACCGCCCGCAACCACAGACCCTCGGTAAAGCATTCCAAACTCCAAAGCGGCTCCACTGAACGCTTCAGGCGAGATGGGCGCTCCATCCTGATAGTTTTGGGCCCTGAGATTCTCTGCAAACCAGCATTGGTTGCCAATTTGGACAGTTTGGTAGTCGTAGCCTTGGTAACCGAGTGGATCGCCGCACTGCCATGGCGCAGCCTCAGGGAGTTCGCCGCAGGTAAGGTTGTAGACGGACAAGAGGTTCATCAAGTCGTTGACCTCCACGAGGCCGTCGTCGTTGGAGTCGAAGTAACAGGGGTTCACAGAAGCATACGCCCCACCCGTTTCCACGAACGGAGGCTCTTCCATCACGCAGCCGCCCAAGTCAAAGTCCCACACCGTGCCGTCCAAACAACAGCCCGGGCCAGGACAACACGTCAGGTCGGGCGAAAGCTCCACTGAGTCCATGACCACTTGGTCGCCTTGCGTTACCGTCACGACAAACGTCTCTTGAGCCTGTGGGGCAACGTCAATCGTGGGTGAGGTCATTCCATTGCTCCAGAGGTAGCTCGGTTCGTCGAAGGTGTCATAGGACGCATAAGGGACAGCGCCTGTGCTTCCCGTGCCTGAAGGCGTGCCGTGGTGGCCATAGTCCGAGTCGTCGAGCATCAGGCCCGTGCTGGAATCGAAATGCCAGAGGCCGAGGGTTTGGTCGTCGGACGAGAAATCAAAGGCCGGTGGGGTGAAGTTGTCGCTGTAGCGCGCCACACCTGAAATCCTCAATTCATCCAAGTATCCGCTCAAGCGAGAGGAACTTCCCGAGGCCCACACGTGACGGTTCACCACAATGTCCTCGTTTCGGCTGTCCGAGATGGGGCCTGAAAAAGCTTCAGAGGCGATGAGGTTGCCATCGACGTAAAGCCGCAACTCCGACCCGTCGTACACCCCAGCCACGTGCATCCATTGGTTGTAGGGGATAGGGTACGTCGATCCGCCGAGGCTGTAAGGGCCGCCTTCCACCCGCCACTGCATGACGTTGGGGTTTTCGTTGTGAAATCCCCAACCGGTATTGAAGTACTCGGTGGCCACGATGAACTCCTCGCCCCTTGAGATTTGGAAGTACCAAAACTCGATGGTAACCTCCTGAAAATCCGACAACGCCGCGGTGATGGGAATGCGCATGTAGTCTCCAGACCCAAACTGCAAGGCGCTCGCATTGACGCCGCTCACACCCGCGGAGGCAAGGCCAGAAGCGTCCAAGTTGACCGGATCTCCGGCACAGGTTTCAAGAGGTTCCACCACGATTTGAGCGGAAATCCAAGACGACAGCGTCATGAGGGCCAAAAACAGCAAGCGATTCATTTGTCCAAGTTTGCGATGAAGATACATATTCTTGGGGCGAACCGTTGTGAGGCCTATTCGGAAGGAGGCAGGAACTGGCAGCGGTTGAAGGCCTCGACGCCCGCGCGAACCTCGCGTCGCACCTTGGCCTCGCGTTCGGCCGCCCAGCTCATCAATGCGCCCCCGACAAGGGCATGGAAGACGCCGAGCGCACGTACATCTTCGAATTGGGTGGCGCCGATGGAAACTTCAAAGACGCCGAGGTTGGCGATCAAGAAACTTCGGATGCGCATGCGGCGGGCACGCTCGAAATGGTCCCGGGCCTCCCAGCACGTCCCGCACAAGTCCTTGGCGCCTGCAGGGCGGTAGGTTCGGCCGTGGTAAAGGATTTTGGCCCCATCGGTCCAATGCCCCTCTTTGACAGCCATGAAGCCGTGCGGCGTCTGGGCAGACATCGACAGTGCAAGGCTCGCTCCTACGGACACCAAAAGGGCGCGCAGCGAGGTCAAAAGTCGAGGTCGAAGTACAGCTGGTCTTCGCAGTCCACGTCGAAGGACACGTCGCGCGTGCCGTCCTCCAGCGCGCAGGTCCAAGTGTTGCCGTAAGCATTGGGACCGCAGTTGATGTGGAAGGTGTGGCTGCCGGCGAAGAAATCGTAGGTCTGCGATTCGCCCGCGAAGACCACGTACTCGTCGCCGTTGGGGAATTCGATGTCGCAATTGCAGAACAAGCGCGTGTTGTCAAACGTAATGGTGCCGCGCGTTTCGCAGAACTCACAGCCCGTGAGTAGGAGGGCGCCGAGCATCAAGAAGGCAGAGAATCGAAGCATGGGAGGAAGTTTGGGTTGTAAATTAAGGGTTCATCCTGACAGACATGAACACATCCATTCAAGACGCGGGCCTTCTGTTGCTGCGCGTCGTACCCTCGGGCATCATGATGACCCACGGCTGGCCCAAATTCCAGCGCCTCCTCGACCAATGGGGTTCCGAAGAAGGCGTGAAGTTCTTCGACTTCATGGGGCTCGGACCAGAGATCTCATTGATCCTGACCGTGCTTGCTGAACTGGTGGCGCCGGCCCTGTTGATTGTGGGGCTCCAAACGCGCCTGGCCGCCATTCCCGCCGCGTTCACCATGGGCGTGGCCGCCTTTGTGGTGCACGGAAGCGACCCGCTTGGCGACAAAGAACTGGCGTTGCTGTACATGGTCTGCTTTGCCGCGGTCGCCGCCCTGGGCGGTGGGCGGTGGAGCGTGGACAGCCTGCTTCATAAAGGGTAAACCCGCCAACCGCAAGCAACCTCTGCACCCCCTACGCGTCAGAACTGCAGGGGGCAAGCCAACGCACTCGCACGAGATGACGTATCTTTCTTATCCCTTGAAATCTGCCTTCGCCATGACCCATCGCCACCAATCCAACTTTTTCCGCCCTTGCTTGACATGGGCGCTGGGATTGTTTTTGGCCTTGGGCGCATCCGCCCAACCCAACCCGCCGAGTGGCCTTTACCTGCAAGACTTGCGGACCTGGCTCAAAAGCAACTGGTACGATGGATACCACGACCAACTCGGCTACAACGAGGGGCGTCGACAGATGTACGGGTACACCGACATCTTGGGCAACGGGAACGTGGAGTGCATCTACACCGGATTTCAACAACCGGGTGGGTTTGTGACGTACCCCAACCCCATCAACGCCGAGCACATCGTGCCCCAGAGCTTCTTTGGCAGTTCAGAGCCGATGCGCAGTGACATTTACATCTTGCGGCCGTGTCACGGAAACGCAAACAGCTCGCGCAGCAACGACCCGTTTGGCGAGGTGAACGACAACCAAGCGCAGTGGTATGGCGTGAACGGCAACAGCTACACGTCCACCAGCAACCAACCTTCGAACAGCGACAACTGGTCGGAAGGCACGGGCAGCCTCTGGGAGCCCCGAGAATCGAAGAAGGGCGACGTGGCCCGGGCCGTGTTCTACTACTACACGATGTACCCCGACGAGGGCACCAACATTTCGGCCTGTGGGAACCTTGAGACCCTGTACGATTGGCACGTGAACGATCCCCCTGATGCGGCGGAGATCAGCCGAAACACCAAAATCAACCAAGTCCAAGGCAACAAAAACCCCTACGTCGCGAACCCGGACCTGGTGTATTTGGCATGGTTGTACGACGGCACGTTGCCCAACGACGACACCACGGGTCCTGACTTCACCGGAACCGCATCCAGCGTCAATGTGGCATGTGGCACGACGCCAGGGCCGCTCGCAAGCCCCACCGATCCGTGTGGCATCGCCTCACTGACCTACGAAGACACCTTCAACGGCTCGAATGGCTGCTCAGGCGGCACAGGCATCTTGCGGACCTACACGGCCGAAGACGAATGCGGAAACACCAGCACGTTTGTGCAGCAATTGGTGTTCGTGGATGTGGAGCCGCCGGTGTTTGATTTTGTGCCCAGCGACTTGACCATCACCTGCGAGGATGGGGACTTCCCCCTTGACGATGCCTCGGCCACCGACGACTGCTCGGAGGTGACGGTTTCTGTGAGTTTGGACATCGTTGGAGGACCCTGCCCTGAACCCTACGAGATCGTACGTGTTTTCACTGCGACGGATGCATGCGGCAACGCGGCAACGGCCACCCAAGTCATCTACATCGCCAACGACACCCCGACGGATTGCCCTGCGGACCTCGACGGCGACGGATTTGTGGGGGTCAGCGACGTGCTTGCGGGCCTGAGCGAGTTTGGGTGTGACACCGGTTGCACGGTGGACCTCGACGGCGACGGCGCCACCACGGTGAGCGACATCCTCACCTTGCTCTCGGCTTTTGGCGAGATGTGCCCCAATTGAGAAACAACTGAATGAAGACTTTATCATCCATGAACAACCTGACCCAACTCCTGCGCCGCGCAATGCTCTCGGCGCTCACGGTCGTCGCCTTGGCCACCACGGCCACGGCACAATCGCCATGCGTGAATGGCTTGGCTGCCGGCCTCTACCCTTGTGACAACGTCGACCTCTACGCCACCATGGGTGTCAACCAAGTGGGCGGCGGCGACATGAACGACATCTGGGGGTGGACCGATCCCTTGGACGGCAAGGAGTACGTTCTCTTGGGCCGAACCAACGGCACCGCTTTCATCGACATTTCCAACCCCACAAGCCCAGTCTACCTAGGCAACCTCAACACCAACACAGTGTCGTCGTTGTGGCGTGACGTCAAGGTGTATGGCAACTACGCCTTCATCGTGTCGGAAGCCGGAAGCCACGGGATGCAGGTTTTTGACTTGACCAAACTCCGCAACGTGAACAACCCTCCGGTGAATTTCTCGGCAGATGCGGTCTACACAGGATTTGGCAACGCGCACAACATTGTCATCAACGAAGAGACGGCACGCGCTTACGGCGTGGGTACCAACACCGCCTCTGGTGGTCTGCACATCGTGGACATCTCGAACCCGCTGAACCCCACCATCCTCGGCACGTTCTCGCAGGACGGCTACACCCACGACGCCCAAGTCGTCACGTACATCGGTCCGGACGCGCAATACCAAGGCAAGGAAATCGCGTTTGCGTGCAACGAAAACACCATCACCATTGTGGATGTGGACGACCCCACCGACGCCACCCTTATCTCGACCGAAGGGTACAGCGGTTCGGCCTACACCCACCAAGGTTGGTTGACGGAAGACCACAAGTACTTCGTGGTGGGCGACGAGTTGGACGAACAGCAGAGTGGTGTCAACACCCGCACCTACTTCTTCAACGTGGAGGACTTGAACAACCCCTTCCTTGCCGGCACCTACACCGCAACGACCTCGGCGATTGACCACAACCTCTACATCAAAGACGGCGTGGCTTACCAGTCCAACTACCGCGCAGGTTTGCGCTTGTTGGACGTGTCCAATGCCCCCAACGCCGAGGAGATTGGCTACTTTGACTTGTATCCTTCAAGCGATGCCGCCCAGTTCAACGGCACCTGGTCCAACTACCCCTACTTCGCCTCGGGCATTGTGGCAGTCAGCCACATCGAAGAAGGCTTGTTCTTGTTGAAGCCCAACTTCTTCACGGTGTCGACCACAGCTGATTTGGTCTGCTACAACGAATCCGTCACCATCACCTTGGTGAATGGCGCGGCGTCTCCAAACAGCACCTACAGTGTCAGCGGATTGCCCGCAGGGGTGATTGCCAACGTGGACAACACCTCAGACGGCGCGGTCATTGCCCTCAGCGGCTTCCCGCAAGGCCCTGTGGCCGACCTCAACGTCACCGTCTCCGACAACACGGGTCAATCCGGTTCAGTGAGCTTCACCGTCTACGATTGCGACAACGAAGTGTTGGGCTGCACGGATTCCTCAGCCCTCAATTTCAACCCCGCTGCCACACTCGACAACGGCACCTGCACCTACCCTTGTTCCGACGTTGCGGTAACGATTCTGACGGACAACTACCCCGGCGAAACGACTTGGACCGTCACCGACGGCTCCGGAACCACAGTCATGTCCGGCGGTCCATACAGCACCACGGCCACCACCTACACGGAAACAGCCTGCCTCGAAGTCGGATGCTACACTTTGAATGTGTTTGACAGCTTTGGAGATGGCATTTGTTGTGCCTACGGAACAGGCAGCTACACGGTCAATGTCGACGGAACAGACGTGGTGACCGGCGGCGAATTTGGCACGAGCACCACCGAGAACTTCTGCGTGGAAAGCGCTGCCATTTCCGGGTGCACCAACCTCGATGCGTGCAACTTCAACCCTGACGCCACTGCGGACGACGGTTCTTGCATCCTTCCCTACAGCGAAGTCTACATCGACGACGATGGTGACGGCATCGGCGGAAGCGCGGCCGTGGCAGACGCTTGCGACCCGCTTCCTGAGAACTGGGTGCTTGTCACGGGGGACTGCAACGACGACGATGCCACAATCTATCCTGGTGCCCCAGGAACGGGCCAAGGCGTGGACAACAACTGCGACGGCCAAGTCACAGGCGACGAAACCAACGCATGTCCCCAGGACTTGAACGGGGACGGTTCGGTCACCGTGGCGGACGTCCTGCTCATCTTGGGTGAGTTTGGCTGCGAAAGCAATTGCGGTGCCGACGTGGACGGCGATGGCGCGGTGAGCGTATCCGATGTCCTGAACGTGCTCTCCGTCTTTGGACAGCCCTGCTGATGCATTGACCTTGACGGGTGACCGTCAAGACGAGAAAAGCCCCGACCAGTTGGTCGGGGCTTTTTCATTCTCAAGTTGAAGGTTGCGGCTGCGTCCTTGATGC
The DNA here is from genome assembly GCA_049611325.1 of Flavobacteriales bacterium. Lineage (GTDB taxonomy): Bacteria > Bacteroidota > Bacteroidia > Flavobacteriales_D > Sanyastnellaceae > UBA11663. Next base: position 902 of record JBMZAL010000050.1, on the reverse strand, counting down.
CATCATGAGCACTTGTCCGGGTACTTCTCCCGGACGTGCTTGGCAATGGGGATGCTCTTCCCGTCGTCGTCGAGGCGCACAAAAACGAGGCGCGTGCTGCACACCACCGCTTCTTCGTGGCTGTACACATTGAATTTCCGGGCCTCGACGGAGACCGTGATGCTTTTGCCACCGATGCGGTCGATTTGGCCGTAGATCTTGATCAAGTTGTTCTCCTTCACCGGAGACTTGAACAACACCTCCTCGATTTTCAAGGTCACCATCGTTGGACAGTGACACACTTCATTCACGAAGGCGACGGCGGATTCGTCAATCCAACTGAGCATGGTGCCGCCAAACAGGTTGTTGTGCACCCCGAGGTCGTACTTCTTGCAGACTTTGGTTCCAAGCAATTGCATGCCGCAAAGGTCGGTCAGGGGGTGGACATGAGGAAGCCCTTTGCGTCAGGAAGCGTTCGACTTGACGTCGCGGCGGAACGGCAGGCCCATTTGGTAGCCCAACTCGTCGCTCCGGCTGTCGTCAGCCACATCGAGGCCATACTGGATGTCGGCGAGGTTGCCATAGGTGAAGGTGCCGAAGATTCGGTCCCACACCGACAGCATGTTCCCATAGTTCCGATCCGTCCACGGCACCTCAAAGTGGTGGTGGAACTTGTGCATGTTGGGCGACACGAAGACCCAGCTGATGGCGCGGTCCACCCGCTCGGGCAACTCCACGTTGGCGTGGGTCAGGTAGGTGAAGAAGACCGTCAGGATTCGGTAGAAGAGGTAAAAGGCCACAGGCGCGCCAGCCACAAGCACAGCCGCCAAGGCAAAGCTCTCCCGCACGACAAAATCGAGCGGATGATGCCGCGTTCCCGTCGTCACGTCCACGTGCGTGTCGCTGTGGTGGACCATGTGCAA
>JBMZAL010000049.1:0-8898 GCA_049611325.1 Flavobacteriales bacterium | reverse complement strand
GACACCGACGACGCGCGGGACGACGCGCCCGCCCTGTCGTTGGCCCAGGTCAAACTCCAAAACATGGCGCTGTCGCTCGATTTGAAGGAAGACCTTGGCGCCTCCATGCTTGTGCGTCAGGGCGCCCTCGAACTGTCGCCCGACCTGCAATCCTTCGCGTGGCGCCTCGATTTGTCTGAGGGTCTCCTCGACACGGACGCACTTCCCAAACTTCGGCCCCTGACGGCCTCGACCGAAGGGCGCGTGTCCCAAACGGAGGACGGGCTTTGGACGCTCTTGGGCGAGATGGAGACCGGGGACATGGATTTCGACCTCGCCTTGACCTACAAGGACGGACGCGATTGGCAGGCCAACGTCAAGGCGCCCCGTGTGACCCTGCGCGGCATCGAACAGCTCCTTGACACCCATCCTTGGAAAGGTCAAATCACCTTGGACCACGATGTACGCTTGGACATCGACCTGAACCCCTCCAGCACGAAAATCGCCTGGTCCACCGACGCCGACGCCTTCCAACTGGCACCGTCGCTGACGGGACTCACCATGACGGTGCAGGGCGTGTGTTCAGGAAGCGGAGAGGTCGTCCACGCGAAGGGAGCTTGGGATTGGGTGGTGAACGACGCCAAAGCCAGCGGGCCAGGATGGTCCTTCGAAGGGCGAATGCTGCCCGCGTCGGCACGCCAAATCCACATCCAAGGCGCACTGGAAGTCGACGCCTCGACGCCTTGGGAAGCATGGGCGCCCAACCTGTCCCACAATTTGACGTCGATGCTCCCCGTGTCGGGCATCGCCCGGGCGCGAGGCTCGGCCACCTTGGATTGGGGCCGCGGCACCGTGTCGCCCCTGGGTACATTGCAACTGTCTCAAGTCACCGGCCAACTCGATGGCCAGCCCTACATGGTTGATGTCCGTGAAATCCGGTTTGACGACGAACAACTTTCGGCCGATTCTCTCCACCTGTCGTGGGCTGGCAATGTGGGCGAGGTGGCCGTGCGGGATTTGACATGGACATCTCTGACGGCCCCTGGGCCCCTTCATGGATACGTTTCTGTGGACGCCACTTCCATCGATGTCGGTCCCATTTTGACATGGTGGTCGCACTTGGAACGCACCCCCTCCGACCGTGCCCAACTGCTGCCCCCAGGCTCCGAACTCGGTCTTGACGTTCGCAGCGAATTGCTCAACTGGGATGCATTGCAATGCCGCAACCTGGATGCCTCGAGCAAGGTGCAACACAACCGTTGGACCATCCTGAGCGCACGTGTCGAGGGACTTGAAGGTCGCGCGCACGTGGAGGGCTCCTTGGCTCCTGGACGCGCGGGATGGTTGCTTTCCCTTCGTGGCACGGCGGACGATGTGTCGCTCCCCAAACTCTTCTCGACTTACAACAACTTTGGCCAAAGCCTGATTCGACACGACCACTTGAGCGGGGCCGTGTCCACTGCAGGCAGTTTGGGGATGTCTTGGGGGTTGGATGGCAGCTGGCATGCGGAAGACTTCACCGCAAGCCTGCAAACCTCCGTGGACCACGGTCGCTTGACCGGACTCGAAGTGTTTGACGAGATCGCAGACTACCTCGAAGGCCACAGACTCATGGCACCACTCGTGGATCCAGAGGACCTGCGAAGCCGCCTACGCGACGTGGCGTTTGAACCGGTCAGCCAACGCATTGACGTGAGGGGAGAAGAGGTGTGGCTGCCCATGACCGTCATCGAATCGTCGGCCATGAATGTGGCCATTGAGGGGGCTTACGACTTTGACTCCAACATGGATTACACCCTCGGATTTGCCTTGCGGGACTTGCGTTCGGGTGCCTCTGACGCCTTCGGTGAGATGGAAGACGACGGGCTGGGCAACCAGTTCTTCCTGCGCATGTTTGGGCTGGTGGAATCTCCGGAATACGCGTACGACAGAGAAGCGGCTCGTTCTCACAGACGACAGGCCATTCAGGCGGAGAAAGCGCGGCTCAAGGAGGCTTTGCGCTCGCGGAATGCATCCAAAGAGGATGACGGCGATCAACGAGCGGGCGCGCCTGCCTCTGACAGCCCTGACCCCTTGACACCCCCGACGGGTCCTTTTGACAAGCCAGTTGACGCACCCAAGAAGCCGGACACGGAGACGCCAGCCGTGGAGCAACCCAAAGACAATCCCTCGTTGTTCAACCGCCGGCGCAAGCCCAAGGACAAGAAGCCCAACGACTTGTTCAACCCGGACGACGAAGACTACCTTTAAACCATGGAACCTCTGGATTTCCCTGCAGTCCAAGCCCAACTCGTTCGGTGTCAAGAAGTCCTCGATGCCGCGCGGCAAGAGGGGTGGACCGAAGACCTCGTGGCGGCTTTTGACGAAGCCACGCGCGACCTTCACGAGGGCGCAGTTGTGCGCAAAGCACTCCAATTGCCCAAGGTGACCGCTGCGCCGGAAGAGACCGAGGAAAGCCACGAGGGCGAACCCGCGTGGGATGCCCCTCCCGCGGAACCTCCCGTCAACCGTCTGTTGACGCCAGAAGAACGCGGAGACGCTCCTGCAGAGTCCCAAGTGGATCTCCTCTCCTCCATTGGAGAGCTCACCCTCGCAGAAAAGTTGGCGCTGCAGCCCCTTGGCAGTGTGGCGGAAGGCATGAGCATTTTGGACCGCGCGCAGTACACCAGCGTGTTGTTTTCCGGCGAAGAAGAAGTCTTCAGCACCCTTTTGGAGAAGCTGTCTCGGGCATCCACGCAAGAAGAGGCGTTGGCCATGTTCCAAGAAGCGCTCGCCCCCCGCGGAGAAGACAAGGAAGTAGAAGGCTTGAAGGAATCCTTCGCCAAACGCATCATGCGCACCTTCGTCTCATGAGCGGTGGAAAGCTCATCGTCGTGCCCACGCCCGTGGGGAATTTGGGCGACATGACACCCCGCGCCCTGGAGGTTCTGAAGGAAGTCTCTGTGGTGTTGGCTGAAGACACAAGAACCACGGGCAAGCTGCTTCGGCACTTTGGCGTGGAAACGCCGTTGAAGGCCTTTCACCAACACAACGAGCACCGCGCCTTGGAGGGCGTGGTGGAGCAGCTGCGTGCAGGGATGGCCTTTGCCCTGTGTTCCGATGCGGGAACCCCTGGGATTTCAGACCCTGGATTTCTGCTTGTGCGGGCGTGTGTGGACGCGGGCATTGACGTGGAGTGTCTGCCGGGAGCCACTGCCTTTGTCCCGGCTTTGGTCACCTCAGGCTTGCCCTGCGACCGCTTTTACTTCGAAGGATTTCTGCCACACAAAAAAGGCCGCCAAAAGCGCCTGACTGCCCTCTTGGAGATGCCGTGCACCGTCGTCCTCTACGAGAGCCCTCACCGGGTGGCCAAACTGCTCGACCAGCTCGACGACCTTGGTGCAGGCCAACGGACGTTGGCCCTCAGTCGAGAGATCTCCAAGCTTCACGAAGAAACGCTTCGCGGCACGGTGCAGGAAATGAAGGCACATCTCACCAGTCATCCGCCGCGTGGCGAATACGTGGTGGTCCTTGGGGCCGCAGATTGAGTCCCGTCAGAAAATCACGCGCTGCACTTCGTTGACGCGCTTGACCGGCACAACCGTCAACCCCTTGGGCGACTTCGGCGGCTTGCCATGGCCGGAAATCAGCATGCGCTCCATGCCAAGACGAGACGCTTCCGCCATGCGCTGCTCCAAACGGGCCACTGGCCGAATCTCCCCGTTCAACCCCACTTCCCCTGCAAAGCACGTCCGATTGTCGAGGGGCAGGTCCAAGCTCGAACTCAAAATGGCCGCCACGACCGCCAAGTCGTTGGCCGGATCCTGAATCTTCAGGCCCCCAGCGAGGTTCAAAAACACGTCAAACTGCGCCAGCTTGAAGCCGCAACGCTTTTCCAAGACGGCGAGGAGCATGTTGAGGCGACGCAAATCAAAGCCCGTTCCCGAGCGCTGAGGCGTCCCGTACACGGCGGTGCTGACGAGGGCTTGAATTTCAACGAGCAAGGGCCTTGCGCCTTGCAATGACACGGCCACAGCCGATCCGCTGCTGGCGTCGCCGCGCTCACCCAAGAGCACTTCGCTCGGGTGGTCCACCGCCGACAAGCCGTCCCCGGCCATCTCGTAAATGCCCAGTTCCGCCGTCGTGCCGAACCGGTTTTTGGCCGCACGAAGCATGCGATAGGCGTGGTTTCGATCTCCCTCAAATTGCAACACCACGTCCACCATGTGCTCGAGGACCTTGGGGCCCGCCAACGACCCTTCCTTGGTGATGTGGCCCACCATGAAAAGTGGGGTTCCTGTGGACTTCGCCCAGGCTGTGAGGGCTGCCGAGGATTCGCGAATTTGGCCTACCGAACCGGGGACGCCGTCTTGGTCGGGCAAGTCAAGGGTCTGCACCGAATCGACCACCACGAGCGCCGGCTGTTCTGAACGCAGGGCATCGAGGACTGCGGGCACTTGCGTCTGCGGAAAAATCAACACTTCTGGGGCGATGTTGCCGAGGCGGTTGGCCCGCATGCGAACCTGCTCTGCGCTTTCCTCCCCGCTCACATACAGCACCTTGGCCCCCGTGTTGCCGACGGCCAAGGCCACTTGCAGCATCAAGGTTGACTTGCCAATGCCTGGCTCCCCACCGAGCAGGACCACACCTCCCGGCACCGAGCCTCCGCCCAAAACGCGGTTGAGCTCTTTGTCTCCCATGTCCAAGCGAGGCAACTCGGAGACGCTGACATCCACCAACGGGCGAACTTGTGGCGTTTGAAGCTGCGCGAGCCCTGTCCTGGCCGCACGCTGCGACACCGGCGCCACGGACTCCTCAGACAAGGTGTTCCATGCCTTGCAATTGCTGCACTGCCCCACCCATTGGGGATGTGCATGCCCGCAATCACTGCAGACAAAGCGCTTCTTGGTCTTGGCCACGCGCGCCCTTATCGCGACCGGAAGATGTTCACCGTGCCGGTGAACTCTTCGCCGTTGGGCAACAGAATCGTGTAGAAGTACACTCCTTCTGCACTGTCATCACCGTACCAAGGCTGGGCATTCCGATACTCCGGATTCTCGTACACCATGTTGCCCCAGCGGTCAAAGACACGCACGAGAACCCCTTCGGGATCGTCTTCCCATGGGTCCAAACCCATGATGTGGAACCCGTTGTTTTGATCGTTTCCATCACGCGGCGTGAAGACATTGGGAGGCAAGATTTCGCATTGCTCCACAATCACGTCGTACTCGTGTTGAAGGCCTTGGGGCAGGCATGGGTTTGAGATTTGGGCCAACAGGGTCAAATCGTACCCCCAACAGCTCGGCGGGAACATCTCGCCCACGAGGTCTGCCACGTTTTGGAAGGAGAATTCCACCAAGGTGTCGGCACACTGAACCGTCCACGAGTAATTGCTGTAGGGAGGTCCATTGAAGTCGGCGTTCAAGTCGAACGTTTCAGGTTGGCCAGGACACAACGCGCGGACGCCATTGTAGACAGGAAGAGGATCCCACGTGGGATCGTCCCCAATGAAGACCAAACCGCATGCCTCCTGAGGCTCACAACCATAAGGGTCTTCAATGGTGACACAAATCTGGGTGCCATTGAGTTCCGACTCTTCGGGAATGACCCATTCAAAGTTGTCGTCCACTGTCGTGGCTGTGCCGTCAGGCCAGGTGATGGTGTAATCCGCGTAGTTCGCTGCAAACGCAGGGTTCACGCCCAAGTTGGCATCTTCTCCGGGCTCGATGCCACCTCCATCGCAATCCGTGATGGAGCCGCCGAGGAAGACGTCGATGTCAATGGCAGTCACAATGTCAATGAACGCACAATCGCTTTCGTCGAAGTTGTTGGGGCACCCTTCGTCGGGCACTGTCACACAATACGAGCCCGTGGCATCGACCTCCCACTCGTTGTCGTTGACATCGTCGACTTCGTTGCCGTTGTAGGTCCACTCGTAGACGAGGTCGGTGTTTTGGTCTCCTGCGATGGGGTCCAACTCCAAGGTGGCCCCCTCACCACAGAGGTAGTCGTTGTCCAACACAGGCTCCGGAATCGCCGTGTACACCACTTGGTCTTCGGCCTCGCCGCACCCGTTGGTGGCGGTCACCACGTAAGTGCCCGTGGCGTATTGGCTGAAGGTGTACTCATTTTCAAGCACGTTGTCTTCTCCGGGGAAGGGCCAGTTGATGGTGGCCACATCGGCTGGATCGGTGACGAACACCTCCAATTCCAGTTCCAACTCATCCACAGCTGCACACGCCCAAACCAAGCTGTCTCCGTCGAATTCAATCGTGGGCGGCTCATTGACTTCCACATCGAAGCACGTCGCGGTGCCACATTCTTCCTCGTTGAAGCACAGCTCGTACATGCCGTATTCGGTGGCCCACCACGTGGTGTTGAACTGATCTGTCACGCTGAATTCGTTGTTTCCAAGTCCAGAGGTTTCTTCCCAAGAACCGAGGGCAGGCTGCACTTCACAAAGCGCAGGACCATAAAACACAACTCCCGTGGCCAAGTCGTTGAACGAGGAACACGCGTCAGGATTGCTGATGCAGTTGTTCACACAATTGAACATGTCAAAGCTGAAGTATTGGTCGTTGTCTGGGTTGTTGCTCACAAAAGTCACTTCGATGGAATCCCCGTAGACGATGGCCAACTCAGGCACGTCGTTGACGTTGGCGAAGGTGCCGCTGGGCAACGTGACCGTCGAATTGGTGACCGTTCCGTCTTCGTGGATCACATCAATGTTCAAGAACGAGCCGTCCCAACCGTTGATGGAGCTGAAAAGTTGGAGCTGCACAAACCCTTCCGCAGGGGAGGCGTATCCGCCTTCGAAGGCAACGGTGTCGAATGCGGCCTCTCCACAAAGCGCGTCAATGGTCAGTTCTGGAATCGTGGATGCCGTAGGCGCCAAAATGAACGTGCGTTTGCCTTCACATCCACCCTCATCTTCAACCGTCACTTGGTACGTTCCCGCCGTCAACCACGCGCCCGCTCCTTGGTCGTCCAAGACTTCTCCTCCTCCTCCATTCCAATCGCCAACCCACGTGTACCCCACGAAGTTTTCGTCGTCGTCAGGGATGACCTCCACAAAAGCTGAATCTCCGGGGCAAACGGCTTGCAGCGTGCCCTCCACGGTGGGGAGATAGAACGGCGTTTGGAAGACCTCAAACACCTCTTTCACCACACAGCCTCCGTCGGTTTCACCTGTGACGACAAACGTTCCGCCAAAGGGAATGGTCGCCTCGTTCTCGTCCCAGAAATTGTCGTTCAAATTCCAGCTCCACGACGAGACGGGCTCTTGGCCATCCACCGACGTGGCAGTCACGTCCAACTCTGAGCCCGCACAGATGCCAAATTCTCCTGTGGCTGAAGCCACCTCAATGGAGGGAGGCACAATGTCGAGCACGTTGATGACGATGTCCACTGTCGTGACAGCACCGTCGCTGTCGGTGGCTTCCATGGACACCGTGCTGACCCCGGGGCTTTCTGCCACAAATGTGCCCGCGTAGGTTGCTGTTCCGCCATTGGAGGTCGACTCGTTGTCAATGTAACATTCTCCCGCAAGGTCTTGGTTGATGGCCAAAGCCACTGTCTGGCTGGGCTCAGGACCGAGGAACTCGACGTTGAGGGACGTGGTTTGGCCCAAGCAGAGCGAAATCGTGTCGCACCCCAAATTCGCCGTTGGCACCGGGTTCAAGTTGTTGTTCAGCAACGCCGTGTTGATGTTGAAGAACTTGTAATCCAACCAGTTGATTCCATCTTCGTTGCCTTCGCCGATGCCGTAGGGGCCATTGTACGTGTCGTCGGGCAAGTTGAAGCGGCCAAACTGAACGTGCGGGCTTGCGTCAAGCTGAGGGTTGGTGGACTCTCCATCCGCACCCGTCACCCCTGGATCGGTGCCGCAACATCCACCGGACCCTCCCACATCGCCGTGGGACCAGTTCATGTCGAGGTAGCACACCTGGGCGTTGTTGCCGTCGGGCAGAATGCCGCTCTCGGGGTAGGTGATGATGATTTGGAAGCTGTTGGTCAGGTCGTCTTGGTTGTTGTAGTAACCGACGTCAATGAAGTTCACGTACACCGCATCCTGTGTCTTCTTCCACTTGATTTCCCCCACCGAACGAATGTCCGTGTCTTGCCAAAACCCAGCAATTTGGTTGTACTCCGCAGCCGGAAAGCCCGTGGGCGTCCAGTCGATCACGTCACCACCAAAGGAGATTTGGCCCTTCGAGTTGATGTAAAAGAACTCATACGTGTCCCCGTAAAGGTCAAAGGTCCAAGGGTCGGTCTGGTTGCTCACGGCAATGGGCGCCGACGAACAGTCCACATTCCAACCTGCACCGCCCTGGTTTTCCCAAGCCATTTCGTTGGGCCCCAAACCGCCGAGACCCGGAGGAGGCACCATGGTGGTGTACGTTTCATCAGGCTCGACCCAGCAACCGCAAGCGTCGTTCTGCATGATTTTCTGCAGGCGCAACTCCTTGTTGGCCGCGCGCGCTGCGTCAAAGCTGTCGTGGTACTCGTGCAAAAAGGTGAGGTACCGAGGCTCGTCGAATTCCTCCCAAGCTCTCACCACTTCCCACTCCTCACGGGTCATGTTCAGAACCGCTTTTTCGAAGGAGTCGTAGCTCTCCAAAATTTGCTTGGCCGAACGAGTTGCTTCGTAGTCGATTTGCGCGCTGAGCGTGTTCGGCGCCAGTGCGAAGAAGATCATCGTCACAAACAGCGAAGCAGCGAGGTGAAATGGGATTCGGGTCATGGATTCAGGCAGTAGGTTGTGAACAGAACGCACGCCACGTCATCAAACGTTGCGCACGTCAGGCGCGCTAAGATAACAAAGTCGAGAAGGGCGGGAATTCCCGAAGTACCTTTGCACGTGCAATCGGTGCCCTGAGGTACGCCTGATTGGACGACATCGACGGAACTTTCAGACATGAAGAACATTCGCAACTTCTG
>JBMZAL010000048.1:0-9076 GCA_049611325.1 Flavobacteriales bacterium | reverse complement strand
ATCGGATCGTTGCCGTTGAACCACGTGACCGTGCTCAGGGCTTGACTTTGGTTGACGATGGGTGCGGCCGCTTGGGGGTTGCCCAACACCGTCACGCCGCCCGACACGAGCACCCCTTCCAAGTCCAAGCTTTGGATGGGGGTCTCCGAGCCGTTGTTGTAGACCTCCATCACATACGGGGTGAGGTCCACGTCTAACGGCGTGGGGTTGTGGATTTCCAAGGCTTTGTTGTTGCTCGTCCCCTCCACGTATTCGCTGATGATCAAATCGTCGCACAACCCGGCAGAGCCGCATTGCAAAATGGTCACCGGCAAAGCGTTTGACGACAAGCTGTCGCACCCCAGGGCCGCAGCCTCAAACGCAGACAATCCGCTGGCGATGGTCGCGGAGTCCAACCCGTCTTGGTAGCTGAGGCCCCAAACGTGGTAATCTCCTGCCTCACCGAACGCCGCAAAGTCGTAGTAAGGCTCGTCCGTGGTCGCCAAAATCTCATCCGCTTCGTTGCAGATCAAGAAGACATACTCCCCCTCCACAGCATCGCTATAGTAGCCAAAGGGTACAAGCGCACCGTCTTCCGTGAGGCACGCTTCCGCATCTGCTTCTCCCCCTGCCGTCAACAACGTGCCACCATCGCAAGAAGGAATCTCACAGGTTTCCCCGACCAACGTCACAGGCTCGGCAGACAAGCTCACGCACCCCCCTTCAGGCACCGTCACAATGCTGTCCAAGGACGTCCAGCCTGGGGCGAGCAACGCGTCGTGCGAAATGGCGTGCACCTCAAATGTGCCGTCTCCCAATCCTTCCATGTTGAGGGCGGTTCCAAGGAACACCTCCAACACCTCCCCGGTCTCGGGATCCACAATGGCCAAACTTGTGGCCGCATTCGGCGCGTCACTCTGGTGTGTGAACCCAACGATGGCAGGTCCGATATCCGTGCAGAACACTGTGTTGACGGGGTTGTTCAGCGCCAAGTGACCCCCTTCACAAGGAAGCGCGTTGGACGATCCGGGGCTGAGGGCCTGCATCACAAAGGCTTGGTCAAACGCCACACCGCCGTCAGGAACGCGCGACAATCCGTCTGACCCAGGAGACACGCCCTCCCCCCCTTCGTAGATGGTCGCCTCTGCGTCGGGGTTTACCACCTCCACAATGGCCGTCATCTGAGGGTTGGACACGCTGGTGTTGCCGTAAAGCACCGCGTCCACCATGTCCCCAAACACAGGGGTCTGGTCCAGCTCGAAAGACGAGGCTGGGCTGGCCGCCAACACCACACCCGCCACAGAATTCTGCCAACCCTCGCCGTTCAATGCCAGGAAGCCTTCCGCATTCAATGCGAGTCCGTTGAGGTCCACGATGGCTTGAGTTTGGGCTGACCAATCGCCGTTTGAAAAGGCCGATTTGACAATCACCACGGCATGGCCGTCCAGCGCGGTGCCCGGCGTGCCGTAGAGTTCAACAAACTGCCCTGTTTCCGGGCCAACCACAAGATTCAATTCATTGATGACCACGTCCTGGGCGGTGGTGGTCGTGCTGCCCATCAAGCCCGCGAAGAGCAAAGCAGCGCTGAGGGAAACCAAATTTCCTTTCATGGCGTAGGTTGTGAATGGACGTCGAAGGTAGCGTACCTTTCATGAGCAAGAGATGAAGCCTGGCATATCCTTGATTCAAAAGTTGGATGATTTCATCCGACGGTACCACAGAAACAAAGCCCTTCGCGGGGCTTTGCTGTCGTTTGCGACCCTCACCCTGGGTGCGCTCTTGCTTGCTGCGCTCGAAAACGTCGGCCGCTTTGGTGTGGCTGGACGGACCGTCCTCTTCTACGCCTTCGCCGCCACGACGCTAGCCGTGTTGGCCACCCAGGTGGTTTGGCCCATGCTTCAGTGGTTTCGCTTGAGCCGAGGCCTGACTTACGATCAAGCCGCGCGGATTGTGGGCGAGCACTTCCCCGAAGTCAAAGACAAACTCCTCAACACCCTCCAACTCCAACAACAAGTGGACAACGCGCAAGGCGCAGACGTCACCTTGTTGGCCGCGAGCATTGACCAACGCACCGCCTCCCTCCGGCCGCTGCCCTTCACCCAAGCGGTGGATGTGGGTCCGGCCATGAAGGCCTTGCGCATGGCGCTTCCTGTGGCGGTGGTGGTCGGCGCCGTGGTTTGGCTGAAGCCCACTTGGGTGACGGAGCCCGCGACACGCATTGTGCAGCACCGCACTGAGTTCGTGGAGCCTGCGCCGTTCCGGTTTGAACTTCGCAACGAAAGCCTGAAGGTCGCCGCCGGAGACGCCCTCACCCTTGAAGTCGAGGTGGTTGGCGACGAGCTTCCAAGTGCCGTGATGGTGGAGGCGCAGGGCGGACGCTTCCGCATGGAACGAACACGTGACCACATCTTTCGCTACACCTTCCCGTCCGTGCGTTCGAGCACGCCGTTTCGGTTTTTGGCCAATGGCTGGCGGTCGGACGAGTTTGTGGTGGTGCCTTTTGCCATGCCTTCGCTCGCGGAGCTCCGCGTCGAAGCCACCCCTCCTCGGTACACAGGCCTCCCCGCCATCGACCAGCGCAACCAGGGTGACCTGACGGTGCCAGAGGGCACGCCCATCCAATGGTCCATCCGCGTGGCCAACGGGGACGGCGTCACCATGCGCCTCGCAGACAACCCACTGGACGTCCGGGCAGGTGCAGCCAACACCTACCTCGCCAATTGGGTGGCCTCTTCCAACACCGTCTATTGGGTCACACCCACCGGCGTGGAGGCGATGGGAGATTCGTTGCGCCACCGCATTCGCGTCATCCGAGACGGCAAGCCCTCCATTCGCGTTTCGGAAGAACAGGACAGCACCTCCCGAAAGCGACGCCATTTCACCGGCGCCATCCAAGACGATTACGGATTCAGCCGCCTGACGTTTGCGTGGGCCTTTGTGGAGCGTACGTCTCGACAAGGCTTGGGCGAACCCCTTTTCGCTGGTGACACGCCTTTGGAGACCGATGGCCGTGTAGAGCTCGACGTTCCCGCAGGCCGTCAAGGCACTTTCTTCCACACGTGGAACATGGGTGAATTGGACTGGCGTGAAGGCGACGTGTTGGAGTGTTGGTTTGAGGTGTGGGACAACGACGGGGTCCACGGGGCCAAAATGGTTCGTTCCGGCACCACCCGAATTGCAGCACCCAGCCAAGAAGAAATCCGTGAAGAGCGCAACGAGACCGCCGACTCGATCGAGGAAAATTTGGAAGAAGCGTCGCGCGAGGCCGCCGAGTTGCGAGAAGCCATGGAGGCCATGCAAGAGCGTTTGCGAGAACAAGGCGAAATGACCTGGCAGGACCGCCAAGCCATGGAAGACCTCATGGAGCAGCAGAAATCGCTTCAAGAGAAGCTCGAGCAGATGCGTGAGGAAAACGAGCGCAAAGACGAGCGCGCCAACGAATTCAGCAAGCAAGAAGAACGCATCCTCGACAAGCAGGACCAACTCCAAAAACTCATGGACAACATCATGAGTGAGGAACTCCGCCAGATTTATGAGCAAATGGAAGAGCTCATGCAGGAGATGGATCCGGAGAAGATGCAAGAGCAACTCAACGAGATGGAGCTCAACCATGACGCCATGGAAAAGGAGTTGGACCGCGCGCTGGAGCAGTTCCGTCAGTTGGAGTGGGAAACCAAGATGGACGAGGCCATCGAGGACCTGAAGAAGCTTGCGGAGGAGCAGAAAATGCTGGCGGAGGAAACGGATTTGGGCCTCATGGATCCAGAGGATCTCAAGGCCAAACAAGACAGCCTCAACCAAGCTTTTGACGAGCTGCGCAAGGACCTCGATCAACTGGAAAAAGACAACCAGCAACTCGAAAACCCCAACCCCATGATGGACAGCTCCGAGGAAGAGCAATCCATCCAAGAGGAAATGCAAAAAGGGTCAGAGCAGTTGGACAAAGGCAAGGACAAGAAGGCCTCAGACAGCCAACAAAAAGCGGGCGAACAGATGGAGCAGCTCGCCCAGCAGATGGAACAAATGCAGATGGACTCGGAATCCGAATCCGCCAGCGAAGACATGGACGCGCTCCGGGCCCTGCTGGAAAACATCTTGACGCTGTCGTTTGAAGAAGAGGGCTTGATGGCCGAGCTCAAACTCACCGACGAACAAGACCCGCGGTACATCAACCACGGCCAAGCCCAGCGCAAACTGAAAGACGACGCCGTGATGGTGGAGGACAGTTTGTTCGAATTGAGCATGCGCATCCCGCAGCTTGCGTCCGCGGTCAACCGAGAAATCGGATTGGTGAACCGTCACATGGGCAAGGCGCTCGATGGGTTTGGGGATCGTCAGACGGCGGACATCGCCATGAACCAACAGTACGTGATGACGTCCTTCAACAACCTCGCCCTGCTCTTGGACGAGGCGTTGCAGCAGATGCAGCAGAAAGAAGCCCAAAAGCAACCTGGCTCCGGCAACTGTGAAAAGCCTGGCGGGTCAGGCAACCCCTCCCCCTCTCCCAAGGCTGGAGACATGAAGAAGATGCAGCAAGCCTTGGGCAAGAAGCTGGAACAGATGAAGGAGCAAATGGGCAAGGGGGCCAACAAGGGAGAGGTTGGCAAGCAGAAGCCCGGCGGCATGTCGAAGGAGCTCGCCCAGATGGCGGCCCAACAAGCCGCCCTGCGAAAAATGGCCCAGGAGAAGGCCAAGCAACTGAATGAAGACGGTTCCGGAAAGGGCAACCAGATGGGCGACATCGCCAAAGAGATGGAGGAAATCGAGCGCGACCTCGTCAACCGGCAGGTCGATCAAGCCACGCTACAACGTCAACAAGACCTCATCACCCGGCTGCTCGAAGCTGAAAACGCGGAGCGCATCCGGGGTGAAAAAGAGGAGCGCACCTCCCAAACAGGCGACGACGCGCTGAAAACGACCCCTCCACAAGCGTCGGAATACCTCCGCCAAAAGATGAACGAACTCGAATTGTTACGCACAGTCCCTGCTGAACTACTTCCGTATTACCGCGACCGCGTCAACGATTATTTCAATACTTTGGACCTCGAACCCGGAAGCCCTGAATTGACGCCATGACGACGACGATGCCTGAATTGCGATTCGACTCCAAGCCCGAGAACATCGCGGTGGTGGAACGACTCATTGACCAAATCAGTGAAGACCACAGCATCATTCCCGAGCATTACGGGAATGTCTTGATTGCCATGACCGAGGGCGTGAACAACGCCATTGTGCACGGCAACAAACTCGATCCCGAGAAGTCCGTGTCTGTGTCTTGCGCCATTGACGGGAAGAACCTCGTCTTCCGCATATCCGACGAAGGTCCTGGGTTTGACTACGACAACCTGCCCGACCCGACAGCACCTGAAAACATCGAGAAGCCCCACGGTCGAGGTGTGTTCTTGATGCGGCACCTCGCCGACGAATGTGCGTTCGAGGACGACGGCCGCATCGTCGAGCTCACCTTCTCCAACGTCCTCGCCTGAGCCGATGATTGTCTTCGTGGACGGGGACTTCCCGTGCAAGGTGGAAGGCCGCCGTGCTGTCAAATCCTGGCTTCGCTCCGTGGCCGAACATTACGGCAAATCCCTCGGAGACCTCAGTGTGGTGGCCTGCTCAGACGACGAGCTCCTGGAATACAACCGCAAGTACCTCGACCACGACACCTACACCGACATCATCACCTTCGACCATTCTGAGGGCGACACCCTTGCAGGAGACCTCTTGATCTCCTTCGAACGTGTTTTTGAAAACGCTGAAAATCAAGGCGTTGTGTTTCAAGAAGAGCTTCGGCGCGTGATGGTTCACGGGGTCTTGCACCTGGCCGGACTCAAGGACAAAACCAACGCCGACGCCCAAGCCATGCGCGCGGCCGAGGACCGCGCTTTGGCCATGTTCCACGTGGAACATCACAGCTAAAGAACATCCTCACGACCTTTGCCTCCATGATTCAGACGTACGATGTCATCGTCGTGGGCGCAGGCCACGCCGGCAACGAAGCCGCCGCAGCTGCCGCGAACCTAGGGGCCTCCACCCTGCTCATCACCATGAACATGGGGGTCATTGGTCAGATGTCTTGCAACCCCGCCATGGGGGGCATCGCCAAAGGCCAAATCGTGCGTGAAGTGGACGCCCTTGGCGGCTATTCCGGGCTCGTTTCGGACCGGAGCGCCATTCAATTCCGCATGCTCAACAAGTCCAAGGGACCGGCCATGTGGAGCCCCAGAACGCAAAACGACCGCAACCTCTTTGCCCAAGCCTGGAGAGAGATGCTCGAAGGCACGCCCAACCTGGATTTTTGGCAAGACAGCGTGGTGGGCATCCTTGTTGAGCAAGGCCGCTGCGTCGGGGTGAAGACGGGGTTGGGCATGGAAATCCGCGCCAAGTCTGTGGTCCTCACCAACGGCACCTTCCTCAACGGATTGATGCACATCGGCGAGAAGCAATTTGGTGGAGGGCGTGCAGGCGAGCGTGCCTCCATGGGCATCACGGAACAGCTTGTAGAGCTTGGTTTTGAAAGCGGACGTATGAAGACGGGCACCCCGCCCCGAGTGGATGGGCGCTCCTTGGATTACACCAAAATGGTCGAACAACCAGGCGACGAATGCCCTGGGCGTTTCAGCTACCTCCCCCACCATCCCATCATCCAGCAGATTCCTTGTCACATCACCTACACCTCCACAGAGGTGCATGACTTGCTACGGGAAGGGTTTGACCGCTCCCCCATGTTCAACGGACGCATTCGCGGTTTGGGTCCGCGCTACTGCCCGAGCATTGAAGACAAGATCGACCGCTTCGCTGACAAGGATCGCCACCAAGTGTTTGTCGAGCCCGAGGGTTGGAACACCTGTGAGATCTACGTCAATGGTTTCAGCACGAGCCTTCCGGAGGATGTTCAACTCCGTGCCATGCAAAAGATACCCGGCTTTGAGCACGCCAAGATGTTCCGGCCCGGATACGCCGTCGAGTACGACTACTTCCCCCCCACCCAACTTCAGCACAGCCTGGAGACCCGGCTTGTCGACGGACTCTACTTCGCAGGCCAAATCAACGGCACCACGGGCTACGAAGAAGCCGCATGCCAAGGCTTGATGGCCGGCATCAACGCCGCGCGTTCCACGTGGAACAAAGAGCCCATCACATTCAGCCGAAGCCAAGCGTACATCGGGGTGTTGATTGACGATTTGGTCACGAAAGGCACCGAAGAACCCTACCGCATGTTCACCTCGCGGGCCGAATACCGCATCCTGCTTCGACAAGACAATGCGGACGAACGCCTGACCCCTCTTTCCCATGAACTGGGGCTCGCCAGCGACGAGCGCATGGCTGCGTTGGAGGCGAAACTCGCCGGCGTGCAAACCCTGCGCAAGGACCTGAAAAAACTCAGCGTGACCCCAGAAGAGGCGCAACCCGTCTTAGACGCCGTGAATTCCTCACCCTTGAAACACGCGGTGCGCGCACAAGACATCTTGTCCCGTCCCCATGTCACCCTTGACGCGTTGCATGAAGGAATTGACAACGTCCGCGCGTTGACCTCCCCCCACCCTGCCGAAGTCCTCGAGCAAGTGGAAATTCAGGTCAAATACGAAGGCTACATCGCCAAAGAACAGGACATGGCCGATCGCTTGGGCAAGCTGGACCACTTGGTGATTCCAGAAGACTTGGACTTCACGCGCCTCACCTCGCTCAGTTACGAGGGGCGACAAAAGCTCACAGACCGCCGACCCCGCACGCTTGGAGAGGCTTCCCGCATCTCTGGCGTCAGCCCCTCAGACTTGAGTGTGCTGATGGTCTACCTCGGGCGGTAGCGTGTACCTTTGGGGCCGCATGAACATCCAAAACATCCTTGCCGACCTCGGCATCCAAGATCACAACCCCGGCGTCATGATTGGCGCTGAAGCCTTCGGGTCAGGGGCCAGCATTGAAAGCCACTCCCCCGTTGATGGGAAGCGCATCGCCTCACTAAGCACGGCAACCGCCGACGACTACGAGCGGGTCATGAATGCCGCCTCCGAAGCGTTTGTGGAGTGGAGAAAGTGGACCGCCCCTCAACGTGGTGAAGTCGTCCGACAATACGGTGAAGCCCTTCGCGCGAAGAAGGAAAGCCTCGGCGCACTCGTTTCCTACGAGATGGGCAAGAGCTACCAAGAAGGACTTGGCGAGGTGCAGGAGATGATTGACATCTGCGACTTCGCAGTAGGCCAAAGCCGTCAGCTCTATGGCTTGACGATGCACTCTGAGCGTCCCAACCACCGCATGTACGAGCAATACCACCCCCTCGGCGTGGTGGGCATCATCAGTGCCTTCAACTTCCCTGTGGCCGTGTGGTGCTGGAACACCGCGCTCGCGTGGATTGCGGGTGACGTGTGCGTTTGGAAACCCTCAGAAAAGGCGCCTTTGTGCTCCATTGCATGCCAGCACATTTGGAATGAGGTGGCTGAAGCCAATAACCTTCCTGCGGGCACCAGCTGCATCGTCAACGGCGATTACACCGTGGGTGAAATGATGACGGCCGACCGTCGCGTCCCGCTCGTCTCCGCCACCGGTTCCATTCGCATGGGCAAGATTGTGGCGCAAGCTGTGGCTGCCCGTTTGGGACGCTCCTTGCTTGAGTTGGGCGGCAACAATGCCATCATCATCACGCCTGAAGCGGACCTCAAGATGGTCATTCCCGCGACGGTGTTTGGCGCTGTTGGAACGTGTGGTCAGCGTTGCACCAGCACGCGCCGCTTGATCATTCACAGCAGCATCTACGACAAAGTGCGCGATCAACTCACGCAGGCCTACAAGCAAATCCGAATTGGCGATCCGTTGGACGAAAACAACCATGTGGGACCCCTCATTGACACCGATGCCGTGGCGCAATACGAGCGCGCCCTCGAAGCGGTCGTGGAGCAGGGGGGAAGCGTGTTGGTTCCCGGTGGCCGCTTGGAAGGCGCTGGATACGAAAGCGGTTGCTACGTGAAGCCTGCGATTGCCGAAGTCACCAACGACCTCGAGATCGTGCAGCACGAAACCTTTGCCCCGATCCTTTACTTGATGAAGTACAACACCTTGGACGAAGCGATTGCCATGCAAAATGGTGTGGTTCAAGGGT
>JBMZAL010000047.1:0-9078 GCA_049611325.1 Flavobacteriales bacterium | reverse complement strand
ACCCACGGCGAGAAATTGCCACGGAAGGGTCCGATGGCCGAGTGGCTAGGCTCAGCTCTGCAAAAGCTGCTACAGCGGTTCGAATCCGCTTCGGACCTCATCGATTAAATGGAAAGCCCCGTTGTCACTACGACTTCGGGGCTTCTTCGTTTTCGGGTGCCTACCAGAGTGCCTACACAACAAGACAAAAGACCATCTCTATCTTCGGTTCTACCAACACCAAAGGCAATGACCAATCGCTTTCTCGCAATCGACGTCGAAACAAGCAACTCCGACCGTAGCTCCATTTGTCAAGTCGGATGGGTCCTGTTCGAAAATGGGAGCATCGTATCCGAATTCAGCTCTCTTGTAAATCCCCATTCGGCATTCCTCCCGAGGAACATTAAGGTTCACGGAATTCGACCGCAAGATGTAGCCAACGCTCCCTCGTTTGCCGAGATCTACCCGCTCCTCATAGAAGCGTGCGACAACGAAATTGTAGTTCACCACGGCGATTTTGATTGGCAAAGCATTTGCCATGCTGCGTACTTGGAAGGCTTTGAGCTCCCGAATTGCAGCTGGCTCAATACGCGAAATGCAAGCCAAGGAGCCTGGCCGCATCTGCCAAATCTCAAGTTGAACACACTTTGTGAAGAGTTGGGAATCGACCTTCTGCACCACGACGCGCTTGAGGATGCACGTGCCTGCGGACAGGTTTTCAAAGCCTTGTGCGAGGCCAACCTTTTTGAAGTCGGGATGGCAAGGCGAGTGGTGCCAGAGGATGTGGCACATTACACACATCGCCACCCCAAGACAGGCTTGCCAGTCGAGGCTCCAGTCAACGGCAAAAAGCTCATGCTGACAGTTGAAAAGGGGCTTGGAGAGCTAGATGGTTTCTTGCGTGGGATTCTTGCAGACAATCGCATTGACACCTTAGAACTCACTGAACTTGACGAGTGGGTTCGAGCAAATCACGATTGGATGTCCAAGCCTCCCTGGGATGAGTTGATTTCGCTGATTGACGACATTGACGATGCCTCGGATGGAGAACACTCTGAATTGTTGCACGACCTCATGTGGCTGACCAACAGGTTGGGGCGCAAGTACTTCGAAGGGCAAGCAATAGAAATCCGCCAACTCGAAGGAATCTTTCGCGGCGTATTGGCCGATGGAGCTCTGACTGACGACGAGGTTCATGCAATCGAAGCATGGATTCGAGAACACAATCACCTTGAGGGCCACTTCCTATTTGACGGCATTTCAACCTTGGTCGCTGACGTTCTCGAAGATGGAATCATCACGGAGACGGAGCGCACCTCTCTGGTGAAATTTATGCTCGATTTCACCTCTAACATCGGGGGGGAGGCTCGTGCCCAATTTCAATCAGACACGAGCAATGGTGTCACGCATGCTGTCTACTCTAGGCCCGACATTCGTTTTGATGCCCAGGTGTTCTGCTTGTCCGGAGATTTTGAATGCTTCGAGAGCAAAAAGGAGGTCGAAAACAGAATCAGTGCCCTTGGCGGGGCCGCATCAAAACAAATAACAAAGAAGGTTGCCTACCTCGTTGTTGGAGGTGCTGGAAGCGCCGATTGGAAGTTTGGGAAATATGGCAGGAAAGTCGAGAAAGCGCTGGATTATCGCGCCAAGGGCATCGACATTGATGTCATAGAAGAGGCTTGGCTTGTGTCCCAGCTGGAGGGGCGCTGACCTTGGCGACAAATTCCAATCCAAATTGGTCCGCTTGTTTTTTGCTCATCCCAGCGGCCATGAACTTTTTGGAATCGAGCGTGTAGACCACTCCCATTCTGGTTTTGGTGCAGACCAAGGGGTACTCTGTTGCAAGGTTAACGTCCAAGTCCTGGCCTCTCCAACCCAACCACATGCAGTAATAATGCAGGGAGCCATATTGAAACGCCGCCTCCAACCGCTTGCCGTACCCCCCTTTGAACAAGTCCGAAGCGGGCAATTCCCCCGCAGTAGCCTTCAAAGCCAACTCTGGTTCACGTTGGGCCTGTCGACGACCAATCTCCCAAGCCTGAATGAGTCCCCGATCATCTCCCCGCCAAAGAACATTGGGCGACTTGTCTGCACGGAGCGGTGTTGAACTTGGGATGAAAAGCTTCATGCCTCCAATTTCTCAAAAGTCCTTCCATTCTCCCCAATAGATGCAGACGGATTGAAGTGTTGGGGAGAATTTTCTGTCAATGAGTCGTAAGCAATGGCCAAAAATCCGTCTTATAGGTGGAGGTCATGTTCCGTTGGGACGCCTCCCCTGTTCGTTTAGGCGTCACGCGAAAGCGGTCACGATTCGGCGATGCAGGTAGAGGTCGGCTAGAATGGACCCGCAAAGCTGACATGGAATGCGAAAGCCAAACCCATCGGGAGTCGCCGCACGGCGATGAATTGGCAACGGACGTAACGTGCGATATCGTCCGCCTCGAAAGCGACGGTGGCTCCGAAAAGGAGGCTCAGTCATGAAGCTCTCGATGGTGAAGCGCCCCCTGTTCAAGGTCAACTTGACCTGCTGAATGGGTAAGGGTATGCTTTGCCTCTCAGCTCGGGTTTCCAAAAAGGATGCGGAGCGAATGGAGGTTGCGAAGGAGGGTTGAAAGAACCCGACTGAGAATATTAAAGCCCAAACTATGCCCAGAACGAAAGGAAGTCCCAACAGAGTCACTGCAAAAACGAAGTCGCTTGTGAGCGACCTGATTTTGGGTCAAACGGACCGCATCCAAGAAGCTCTTGACGAAGTGTTCGAATGCAACAAGCGGGAGTACCTCCAAATCATGGTGCGCCTCCTCCCCTACGTGATGCCAAAGGCCACAGAGGTGGAATCCACCGAAACCGCGAAACACCAAAAATTGAGCTGGTTCACGGACTCGATAAAGCCATGATTGGATTCAACACCCCCAAAACCAACATAAAATCCCCCGGCCGTTAGGGATAACCACCCCGATTTGAGCGTATCTTGGTGAGGTCATGAAACTTAGCCACTTTTTCCTGCAACCACAGTGTTTGCCGTTGTCTCTGTCCTTTCTGCTTTTCTGCGTATTGCAGCACGACGCGAAAGCAAACGATCTCATGGTCAATCAGTCTCCAACCAACATGACTGTATCCGAAGAACAAATCTGTATTGGAGATGACGTAACGGTCACCATCCTGGCCCCAGACACACTCGGTGCAAACACCATTCATTCTGTCCCGTGGCAGGTTAGCTACAACGGATCAATTCTCTCAAGCGATGAACTCTCAGAGTACGTCACTTTGCATGTTGGGACTGGGTCGGCAATAGAGGATTGGTCGATGTCTACATCTTTGTCCCTTGAAGTGCTCCAAACCGGCTACTATGAAGTTTCACTGGAGAATGGTGCACTGCAGGTGAGCACGAACGACCCGGAGTTTCCCATCGTGGCCCAAATCGTGACCTCGATTGGATTTACGGTTTCGGGCGTGCCAAGCATCACCGTCCCCAACAACCTGGACTACCGGATGTGCGAAGGCTCAGACTGGACCGCCCCCATTTCTGGCGCGTCGTCGTTGTCGTACATCAGCCCCTACACCGGGGATCTGATTGAACTCAGCTCCACCACCGGCACCATCGACTGGGTGATGCCTTGGTCCGAGGCAGAAGCAGCGATCCAGGCTGGGGAAGAAACCGTTTTTGAATTGCTGGCCACCTCGGACTTCGGTGGCGCCGTGTGCACGGGCACGTGGACGTTGACTTTGGACGTGGTGGGCAACCCCATGATCAACCCCATCTCCACCAACGTGCCTGCTGAAGTTTGTGTGGGTCAGTCGGTGACCATCTCGTCGGGGTTGGTTCAAGGGTCGCACAACGGACAGCCTATATGGTACGTTTGGAGCAATGCAGGTGACGACCCCATCTTCAATGTCACCCCTTTGCAGTCGGGCGCCCTTGCCGAGATCAGCGTCAACACGGACATTCCCGTGCCCGCCTCGGGCGACGTGACCTTCACCGTGACCGACGGCATCGGGTGTCAAGCCGACACCACCTTGAGTGTGGTCATCCACGAACTCCCGACCTTCGGCGCTCTGACCGCCACGCCTGACGCAGTGTGCACAGGCGAGGAAATTCAGCTCTCTTTTGACGGCATCGATGTGGACGACAACTTGGACGAGACCAACGCCACGTATTCTTGGAGCGCCAGCATCGACGGAAACAGCGTGCCTGTCTCTGGCGACGCATTTTCCCTAGCCGTCACCCCTTTAGTCAACGGTGTGGTGGCTGAGGAATTCACTGAGCCAACTCCGGTGGTGTTCGAATTGACCGCGGGATCCGACGGTTGTGTGGCCACGCAAACGTGGGACGACGTGGTGATCGTCTACCCCGGTGTCGATGCCGTCGGAATCTGCGGTGGAGAGTGTCTCGAAGACGACGACAACAACGGCGTTTGTGACACCGCTGAGGTTCTAGGGTGCACTTATGAATTGGCCGACAACTACGACCCAATGGCCACGAGAGACGATGGCCTGTGCGAATTTCCTTGCAGTGGCGACATCAACCAAAACATATTTGACTGGGACGCCAACGGCAACATTGGAATTGCCGACTTTCTGCAGATGCTGTCGGTGTTTGGAGACGTTGATGTCGATGGTGACGGAGTCTGGGACAGTCAGGACGACTGCGTAGACCTCGAGGCGTGCAACTACGCCTCGGAGCTTAACGAGCCGTGCACGTACCTGCCCCCTGGGGATTGCGATTGCAATGGGAACGTGTTGGACGAATGCGGGGTGTGTGGAGGCACTGGTCTGGCGCCAGGCACGTGCGACTGCAATGGAACCCTGATTGATGTCATTGGCGAGTGTGGAGGCGATTGCTGGGTGGATGAAGACGCGGACGGCATCTGCGACGATGTGGACGAATGCGTGGGCGAGTACGACGCATGCGGCGTGTGCAATGGCCCAGGGGCGATTTACGAGTGCGGATGCGCCAATATCCCTGAGGGCGAATGCGATTGCGACGGGAATGTTCTGGACGCCATTGGGGTCTGTGGAGGGGCGTGTTCAGCTGATGAGGACGCGGATGGGGTCTGCGACGACGTGGACGATTGCGTGGGTGAATTCGACGTGTGTGGGGTATGCAATGGCCCTGGTGAGGTCTATGAGTGTGGATGCGGTGATGTGCCTGAAGGAGAGTGCGACTGCGAAGGCAACATGCTCGACGCGCTGGGAGAGTGCGGGGGCGAATGTTTGGCCGATGAAGACGGAGATGGGGTCTGCGACGACGTGGACGACTGCGTGGGTGAATTCGACGAATGCGGCGTGTGCAACGGCGATGGCGCGTTCTACGAGTGCGGATGCAACGACATCCCCGAGGGCGAGTGCGATTGCGACGGCAACGTGTTCGACGAGTGCGGCGTGTGTGGTGGAGACAACTCTTCATGCACAGACGAATGCGGTGTGCTGAACGGTCCTGGTGCCATTTACGAGTGCGGATGTGCTGACATTCCAGAAGGCGATTGCGATTGTGACGGCAACGTGTTCGACGAATGCGGTGTTTGCAACGGGCCCGGCCCCACCGATATTGTCATTGAAGACATCGTCACCTACTACGACAGCGTGTACTTGCCCTTTGACAACGCTTGGTACGTCTACCCTGTCGACGCAGACACGACGTTTGGGTTTACGTGTGCGCCTTCATTCCAGAGCTGTGGCGACCTGGTGAACTATCAGGGCTACGACTATGCGACAGTGCTGATTGGCGATCAATGCTGGTTTGCTGAGAATCTCAGAAGCGAGAACTACGAGAACGGCGATGCGATTCCTTCGAACTTGAGCGACAGTGAGTGGGGGAACACATTGTCAGGTGCTGTTGCGGTGTACGGGGCGGGAAGCAGCGAGTGCTATAACGACAGTCCAGATGGCGATGCGTGCGATGAGTCGTGGTCTCTGAACGAGTACGGTCGGTTGTACAACTGGTACGCTGTGGACGATGCCCGTGGCCTCTGCCCGAGCGGATGGCACGTTCCTACGGACGGGGAATGGATGACGCTTGAGATGGCCTTGGGAATGAGCGAATCGGATGCGAACGACACGGGCTTTCGAGGCACCGACCAAGGCACCCAAATGAAAACGGATTACGGTTGGTCTGGTGGCGGCAACGGCACGAACTCGAGCGGTTTTTCAGGTTTGCCGGGCGGCTACCGCCTCAACGATGGCTACTTCAACTACGCTGGCTACTACGGGGACTGGTGGAGTTCCTCGCCCTATGGCTACCTCGCATGGTCTCGATTCCTGATCAACGACGTCGAGGGTGTCGGCCGCTTCCATGCCAATCCAAATGACGGCTTTTCTGTTCGTTGCGTCCAAGACTCCGAAGAATGAAGCATCTCCCCTCCCTCGTACTTCTCGCAGCCATCACTTGGACTGCCTCAGCCCAAGAGAGCTGCCCCAACCTCTTTGACTCCAACAGCAACGGCGCTGTGGACATTGAGGACTTCTTGGCGGTCTTGTCGCTCTTCTCAGACGTGGATTCGGACTCGGATGGCATCTGGGACAGCCAAGACGATTGCATTGATTTGGAGGCCTGCAATTACGCAGCGAGCCCGTCTGAGCCTTGTGCTTACCTCGACGTCTTGGGGGCCTGTGGAGGCGACTGTTGGGGCGATGGCGACGGCGATGGAATTTGTGACGATGTGGACACTTGTGTGGGTGAACTGGACGAGTGTGGAGTGTGCAACGGCCCTGGACCGACAGAGGTGGTGATTGAAGACATTACGATTCTCTATGACAGCGTTTACCTGCCTCAGCTCGATGAGTGGTATGTCTATGAATTCGGCGCTGACACCACCTTCAGCATTACCTGCGCGCCATTTTTTGGCGAGTGCGGCGACCCCGTGAGCTACCAGGGCTACGACTATGCGACGGTGTTGATTGGAGATCAGTGCTGGTTTGCCGAAAACCTCCGTAGCGAGAATTATGAGAACGGCGACGCGATTCCTTCGAACTTGAGCGACAGTGAGTGGGAAAACACGTCGTCAGGTGCTGTTGCGGTGTACGGCGAAGATGTGGGCTGCTCCAATTACTCTCCTGACATCGACGCATGCGATCCAGCCCAATCCTTGAACGAATACGGCCGTCTTTACAACTGGTACGCTGTGGACGATGCCCGTGGCCTCTGCCCGAGCGGATGGCACGTTCCTACGGACGGGGAATGGATGACGCTTGAGATGGCCTTGGGGATGAGCGAATCGGATGCGAACGACACGGGCTTTCGAGGCACCGACCAAGGCACCCAAATGAAAACGGATTACGGTTGGTCTGGTGGCGGCAACGGCACGAACTCGAGCGGTTTTGCAGGTTTGCCGGGCGGCTACCGCGCCAGCTATGGGTTCTTCAACTTCGCTGGCTACGACGGATTCTGGTGGAGTTCCTCGCCCATTGGCTCCAACGCGTGGAATCGAAGCCTGGGCAACGGCTACGAGAGTGTTGGCCGCGGCAACTACTCTCCACGACTCGGCTTTTCTGTTCGTTGCATCCGCGATGCCGAGTGAACCAAACCATGAAGCACTTTTTCACTTTGATAGCCTTGCTAATGACGTCGGTGGCGTTTGGGCAAGAGTCGTGTCCGAACGTCTACGACTACAACGACAACAACACGATTGACATTGAAGACTTCTTGGGCATTCTGGGCCTGTTTGCTGACGACGACACAGACGACGACGGCATCTGGGACAGCCAAGACGATTGCATCGATTTACAGGCCTGCAATTACGCTGCGAGCCCGACTGAGCCCTGCGCCTTTATCGACGTCTTGGGAGAGTGCGGAGGCGGCTGTGAGGGCGATGGAGACGGCGATGGCATCTGTGACGATGTGGACACTTGTGTGGGTGAACTGGACGAGTGTGGTGTATGCAACGGTCCAGGTCCAACAGAGGTGGTGATTGAGGACATCGTCATCACCTACGACAGCGTCTTCTTGCCACTTGATGATGACTGGTATGTCTTCCCAATCAGTGCCGACACCACGTTTGGCTACACCTGCGCACCATTTTTTGGAGGCTGCGGCGACCCCGTGAGCTACCAGGGCTACGACTATGCCACGGTGTTGATTGGCGAGCAGTGTTGGTTTGCTGAGAACCTTCGGAGCGAGAGTTACGAGAACGGCGATGCGATTCCATCGAACTTGAGCGACAGCGAGTGGCAGAACACGTCGTCAGGTGCTGTTGCGGTGTACGGGGCGGGAAGCAGCACGTGCTATAACTACAGTCCAGATGGCGACGCGTGCGATGAGTCGTGGTCTCTGAACGAGTACGGTCGCCTGTACAACTGGTACGCTGTGGACGATGCCCGTGGCCTCTGCCCGAGCGGATGGCACGTTCCTACGGACGGGGAATGGATGACGCTGGAGATGGCCTTGGGGATGAGCGAGGCGGATGCGAACGACACGGGCTCGCGAGGCACCGACCAAGGCACCCAAATGAAAACGGACTATGGTTGGTATGATGGCGGCAACGGCACGAACTCGAGTGGTTTTTCAGGTTTGCCGGGCGGCTACCGCTACGGCAATGGTTACTTCGGCAACGTTGGGGACCTAGGAAGCTGGTGGAGCTCCTCGCCCAATGGCTCCTTCGCATGGTATCGAATCCTGTTCAACGACTACGAGGGTGTCTACCGCAACAACTACATTCCTCAGTATGGCTTTTCTGTTCGTTGCGTCCGGGATGCCGAGTGAGCGGAGCTCTCACTGAAAAAAGGCGTGTTCGCTGATGCGCTTTGCACGTTGCTCCCTCGTGACTTTGATGTAACGAAGGAAGTGGGCTTCCGTTTTGTGGCCTGAAATGGCCATGATGTCAATGGAGTCGAGTCCGCTGAGGTAGGCATTTGTGCAAAACGACCTTCGGGCTGTGTGAGTGACCAAAAGTTCATGCTTGGGCACAACTCGCGCCGTTCGCCTACCCCCCTCGGTCCGCTCTACCTCAACGTCTTCATCCAAACCGGCAAGTGCACCCAAGGTTTTGAGGTTGCGGTTCATGATTTGGTCGCTCTGGAATGGTGGTGTATCCCCATTGCGTTGGGCAAGAATGGACTCCACAATGGGGTGAATCGGAATTGAAACGCGCTCGCCTGTTTTTT
>JBMZAL010000046.1:0-9129 GCA_049611325.1 Flavobacteriales bacterium | reverse complement strand
TCAACGTGAGACGCCTCGACGAATTCAACTGGTTGCAAGGGGACGCCACGCGTCGGGACTTGGCGAGTTGGTTGGAGGCACGTCAGGAGGCCGTGTGGTGTTTGCAGGAGTTTCCCAAAGACGGAAAATCGGTCCTGCAAAACGCTGGTTTTTCGTGGTCCTCGCCACGCCGAAGGCTGCTTCAATGGCCCAACGGGTCGGGGCCTTCGCTGGTGACGTCTCTGCCCGTGGTGGAGTGGGAAACGTGGATGTTCCCCGTGGACGCAGGGCGCGGCCGGGTGCTTCAAGCCGATGTGAAGACGCCATCAGGCACGGTGCGGGTGTTCAACGTGCACCTTCAGAGTTTGTACTTCAGTCACGCCGACTATGCCGCGGTGGAGGATGGGCCCAGCCGTCAGGAAGGCCTGAGGTTGCTGAGCTTGGTGACCCAAGCGTCCGAGGCACGTGCCAAGCAAGCCCAAATCCTGAGAGAGAAGATGGCCCAAAGTCCCCACCCCGTGGTCCTCGCTGGAGATTTTAACGACACCCCGATGTCCTACGCAGTTCGGCAATTGAGGCAGGAGCGGGTGCGGGACGCCTTTGACGCGGCCACCTTGGGGCTGGGGGGGACCCACATCGGCAAGGTGCCAGGGGTTCGGATTGACGGCATTTTGGTGGACACGACCCTTGTCGTGCATGAGCAGCAAACACATGGCGTGGTGCTGAGCGACCATCACCCTGTGTCGGCGTGGGTGAGCTCAGGCGTGGATTTGGACTGACGACGAGCCGCGGGCGGAGAACGCCTCAAACAAGCTGACGTTGATGCCAATGAGCAAGAGGCCGTAGAGCAGGTCGTCGATCGGCATGGTGAACAGACGCCATCCTGAATTCTCTTCGTTGTTGTACCATACAATGTGGTCAGCGATGGCCTCGGGGTGGTTGTGCAAGAAGGGGTAAGACCAAAAATCCAAGCCCGTCAACACGCCATTGCTGATCACAAACGGCACGAGGAGCACGAGGTAGGCAAACCAAAAATGACCCATCCACGAGCGCCAGCGCAGCAGGGTGCCAAACAGCCACACCGCACACAGGGCGGAGGTCAGGCCCAAGTAGGCCCGGTCTGAGAACCCCAACGCGATGCCGATGCACAGGCCGGTCATGGCCACCGTCAGGCCGCGGTGTCCAAACCCCAGGGGGGAGTTGGGAATGTACTTCTTGAAGCAGGTGTAGGTGAACACGCAGGCGTAGGGCACGGTGATGAAAAACAGCCACTCCTCAATGGGCAAGCCCAACAGGTCAATGCCCGCGAGGTGGGCGCTGTTGAACCCCCAGATGCCTCGTGCCGTGAAGATGACGTCCCACGCAATGAAGCCGGCCATGGTGAGCAGGCACGCAGGCCAAAAGGCCTTCCACTCTTTGACAAAGGCAACGCGTCGGTCGAAGCTGGCAATGAAGGGAATCGACAAGACCGCCAGGTTGACCCACAAATACGTCCAATCGTTCATGCGCGTTGCTGTTGGTTGCGCAGGGATTTCCGCGCTTCGCGAAGGTAACGCGGAGGCACGAAGAGCATTCCAAAGCACTCGCCATCTTCCTTCCCCAAGTGTTTGTGGTGGACTTTGTGCGCCTTGCGAATGGCCATGAAGTAGGCGTTTTTGGTCCGCTTGAACCAAGAGAAACGCTGGTGGATGAAGACGTCGTGCACCAGGAAGTAGGCCAAACCATAGAGGGCAATGCCCGCGCCAATCCAGAACCTGAAATCGCCTGCGATGCTTCCAGAGATGAAGCAGTAGGCGCTGGGGACGGCGAAAATGAGGAAGAAGGCGTCGTTCTTTTCGAAGAATCCAGGGCCGTTGGAGTGGTGGTCTTCGTGGAAGTACCACATGGAGCCGTGCATGAGGTATTTGTGGGCCAACCAGGCGACGCCTTCCATGGCGACAAACGTCAACAACGTGACAAAGGCAGGAAACACAACACTCATAGCGTCCAAGGGGTAAGATTCAACACGACAAAAAACAAGGTGAACACCAACACCAACAAGCCTGAGAGCCGGTTTGTTTTGAGGTCGTCGACGTCGCGCCACAACAGTCCGAGTGCGAAGGCTGCAATCCACCAGGTGAGGTAATTGGTCCAGGGGATGTCCCCGTCGTGCCAAGTCCACCATCCCGCGCGGATGGCCACGGGTTCAATCGCGCCATCGAGGGCCGTCATCATCGTGGCGGCCAGGGCGGACCGCACCACAGGACTCACCACGCGGCCGCCGAGTGACAGCAAGCGCTCGGAGAGGTGATGGGTGCCGATCAGGAGCAACCACCACAACACGCCCATCAGGAGCGGGACATCCAAGGCTTGGGGGCCGAGGCCGCTTCCATAGCTGTAGTCCCCAAAGAGCAAGCCTGTGGCGACCCCGAGCACTTCAATGCCAAAACCGAGGAACATGGTCAGGGCCCAGCGCCAAGGGCTTTCATCGCCTGTGAAGGACATGACAATGCCCGCACACAAAATCAAGTTGAGGGGCGTCAGGGGAAGCAACAAATGGGCGTAGCCCAGTGCGGTTCCTGTCGCGCCAACGAGGTGCAAAATGACGATGACCGCGCCCCAAGTGAAGGGCCGGCGCCACCAAGGCGTCAAGGAGGGAGCAGTCGTCATGGGTGTGCAAGTTCGTCCACGATGCGCGCACCGAGCAAACACAGCGGGATGCCCCCACCCGGATGCACGCTTCCGCCGCAGAAATAAAGCCCTTCGAGGTCGGTGGATCGGTTGCGGTGGCGCAGGAAGGCGGCGGCAGCCGAATTGCTCGACGCTCCGTAAAGCGCACCGCGCCAAGATCCGGTGAGGGACTCGATGGTTTGGGGTTTGAGCACCTGTTCGCACACAATGTCGGGGCGTGCGCCGAGGGTCCGCTCGATTTTGGCCAGGACCTGCTCACGCAACACCGCCACCGCCCCGTCGTCCCACATCTTTGGATTGGCTTCGACGTTCATCAGGACAAACCAATTTTCATGGCCTTCCGGTGCATCTTGGGGCAATTCTTTGCTGGTGATGTTGATGTAGACCGTGGGGTCTTCGCCTGGCGTGCCATCGTGCTGGATGCGGTTAAATTCCGCCCGGTAGTCCTTGCTGAAAAGGATGTTGTGCAGGCTGAGCTCGGGGTGCGTCCCTTTCACGCCCCAGTAGAAGATGACACCAGACGTGGAGCGCTCTTGGTTCAAAATGCGTTCGGGCGCCTTCACGTCGGGAAGCAGCTGGCGGTAGGTCGGATGCAAGTCGGCATTGCTGACAACCCAATGGGCGCGATGAACCTGTCCTCGGGCGTCCTCGACGCCGGTGACGCGTCCCTCCGCGTGCAGGATGCGCGCCGCGGCCGTGTCTGTGAGGAAGGTCACGCCGAGCGCGCGTCCGAGCTTCTCCAAATGCAACGGAATGGAACGCATCCCACCTTCGGGAAGGAACGTGCCGATCCCGTGTTCGAGGTGGGGGATGACGTGCATCATGGCCGGTGCCCGGTGGGGGTCGCTGCCATTGTAGGTCGCGTAGCGGTTGAAAAACTGCGTGAGCTTGGGGTGCTTCAAGTGCCGCTTGTTGT
Source organism: Flavobacteriales bacterium (assembly GCA_049611325.1). Classification (GTDB taxonomy): domain Bacteria; phylum Bacteroidota; class Bacteroidia; order Flavobacteriales_D; family Sanyastnellaceae; genus UBA11663. The sequence continues at coordinate 5,564 of JBMZAL010000046.1, read as the reverse complement.
GGCTGTGTAGGCTCCCCAAGAGGGGCAACGTCCAAACCCGCGACAGCAAGCGCCACGCTGCAGAGGTTCGGTAGGTCGACCCCTCGTGCAGGCTTCGCTCGAGAAACACGCCGCGCGTCAGTTCAAAAGCCGATCGGCTCGTTTCCAAATGCCGCGTGAGCCGCTTGGCAGGCACGCCCCAGCGCGCTTCAACATCCTTGGCAAAGCGGGTGGAATCGGTCCACGCAACGAGCGGCTTCTCCTCGTCTTCCCAGAAGTAATGGGTACTGCGGTCGAGCGTCCGGTAGGCAAACGGTTCGGGCCGACCGGGCACGTCGTGAGGCACGAGGGAGTCCAGTTCCTCCATGAGTTCGGGCATGGTGAACAAGGACGGACCGCGGTCAAAGCGGTGCCCGGCGTCGACGTGCTCGCCGAGTTTGCCCCCCACGGTCGAGGCGGCTTCAAGCACGGTCACGCGGTGTCCCCGTGCGGCCATGCGCACGGCAGTTGCGAGCCCGCCGACGCCGGCGCCCACCACGACCACGTCTCGGGGTGAAGTCATGCGCGGATCAGGGTGGAGACGACTTCTGGAAAGCAAATTTTGAACCAGGCCGTGTAACGGTCGGGATGGGCGGCGATGTCGGCCTCGACCTCGCGCACCGGCATGTACCGCGTTTCACAGACCTCCTCAGGGTTCGGCTCGGGCGGCACATCGCTGTACCCAATGAGCACGTGATCGAGCTCGTGCTCAATCATGCCGTGATCGAGGTCGGCACGGTAGACGAACGAGAATTTGGGCTCCAGCTGACACCGCATGCCCATCTCTTCCACGAGCCGGCGTTGTGCAGCCTCCACCACCGTCTCGTCGGGACGGGGATGGCTGCAGCACGTGTTGGTCCACAGGCCGCCGCTGTGGTATTTCTCCTTGGCACGGCGGTGAAGCAACAAATCCCCCTTGCTGTTGAAGACAAACACACTGAACGCCCGATGAAGCACGCCCTGGCGGTGAGCTTCCATCTTTTCCATGGTGCCCAAGGGCCGATCTTCAGGATCTACCAGAACCACATTTTCGACCATGGGATGTTTGTTTTCGAGCGTGAGTGACATTAGGGGGACTTAAGGTACGTGAGAAAGTCGCGCACAAAGGCGGCATGGATGCGGTCGGAGGACCAATGGCCTTGCGCCAATGCGCGCTCCACGAGAAGGCGGTCGGCTTGGATGTTGTGGCTGTAATTGAGGATGGACGGCACGTGGTTTTGGACCCCCAGACGCAGCAGCGCGAGGTCGGGATGTTCAGGCAAGGCGGCCACAGCCGATTCCAGGACGGGCTGCCACGCATTGAAAATCTCTAGCTTTTCCAAGGGGTTCCACACTTCGTCGGCGACCATGAGGTTGGACACGGCCAAAAACCCATGGGAGAGGGAATGTCCCTCACACGTTCCACAGTCAGAGACCATGCGGTCGACCATGACGCTTCCAGTCTGGTTGGTGGCTGCTTCGCGGTACCACGCGCGCCATTGCACGAGGTTGACATCTTGTTGGGCAGAGGCTGGCAGGGCTCCGAACAGGGCCCAAAGCAATCCCATCCATGCCACGCACATGCGCATCACGGGAGAATCAAAGAAGGTTGAAGCTGTGTCGCAAGTAAGACCCCACAAAGAGCGTCGCCTTGCGGCGGTTGGGGATGCGCACGCGCTCTTCCAAAATGCGGCTCGAAGGCAAGGCGGTGATTTTTTGGAACAGGCGCTGGTAGTAGACGTACGCGACGTACACCCCGAGTCTGCTCTCTTTCGGGAGCTTCAGGATGCCCAAATAGGCATGGCGAAAATCGGCGGCGATTTCAGCCTCGATGTGCGCCTTGGCTTCAGCGTCAAAGCGTCCCATGTCCACGCCAGGGAAATACACACGGCCTTTGTCTTCGTAGTCGTCCTTCAAATCGCGCAAGAAGTTGACCTTCTGGAAGGCCGCACCCAGGCTGCGCGCATTGGGCAACAATCGCTCGTACGCCTCACGGTCCCCAAACACGAACACGTGCAAGCACATCAGCCCCACCACTTCGGCGGATCCCACGATGTAATCGTCGTACCCCTCGCGGTCGTATGCCGTGCGGTCGAGGTCCCACTCCATGGAGCGGAGGAACAAATCCACGTGCTCACGGTCGATGTTGTACTTGGCAAAAGACTTCGCGAAAGCATGCAAAATGGGGTTGCTGCTCATCCCGTGGTCGAGCGCCCAATACGTGTCTTCTTTGAAACGCACAAACATGGCTTCTTGCTGAGGCCCGTGCAGGGTGTCGACGATTTCATCGGCGTAGCGCACAAAACCGTAGATGTTGTAGATGGCTTCACGCAAGGAGGGCGCCAGGAAGCGGATGCCCAGCGAAAAGCTGGTGCTGTACGCTTTGGTCGTGCGCTTGGCGCATTCCGAAGCGACGTCGTCGTAGAGTTTTAATGCGTCCATGACGGGAGATTAACCTTGGAAGGAGGGTTCATGTTCAACGGACAGGTCCACAGATGTGGCTTCCTCAGGCATGATGCCCAAACGGTACAAGTACCGCCCGGTTTCACGGGCCGCCACCTCTCCTGAAATCAGGGAAGGAGGTACCCCGGGGCCAGGCGTTGTGAGCTGGCCAGCGAAGTGCAATCCCGGCAATTTCGACCGCATCTTGGGTTTCCAGAATGCGGTTTGACGCAGGGTGTTCGCGAGTCCATACGCGTTGCCTTTGTAGCTCGAGTATTCCTCTTGGAATTCCTTGTGCGCAAAACTGCGCGTGTAGGTGATGTGCGGCCGCAAGTCCCGTCCGAGGTGCGTTTCGAGGCGCGTCAAGATCTCTTCAAAGTACCGGTCGCGCTCGGTGCCGTCCTCCGTGAGGCCCGGGGCAAGCGGGATGAGGAAGAAGAGGTTTTCGCATCCCTCGGGGGCCACGCTGCGGTCGGTGCGCGATGGGGCGCTCACATAGAACAATGGATCGTCGGGCCACGTGTTGGTGTCGTAGATCGTTGTCGCATGCGGCCCAAATGGCGTGTCGAAGAACAGGTTGTGGTGCTGGAGCTCCGGCACACGGCAGTCCACCCCGACGTAGTAAAGCAACGAACTGGGCGACATGGTCCGCTTGTCCCAATACGCTTCGTCATAGCGGCGCCACTTGGCGGGAAGCAAGGACTGCTCCACGTGGTGGTAGTCTCCCGTGGCCACGACGGCGGCAGCTTCGATGCGTCGACCGCTGGACAGCACCACGCCTGACGCACGGCCGCCGTCGTCGAGGATGGCGGCGACTTCAGAGGACGTTTGGAACACGACCCCCTGGCGCTCGGCCACACGGACCATGGCTTGCACGATTTCGTTCATGCCGCCCATGGGGTACCACGTGCCAAGGCAGGTGTCCGCGTAGTTCATGAGGGAGTAAAGGGCGGGGGTGTCTTCAGGTTTGGCGCCCAAGAAGAGCACCGGAAACTCCATGATCTGGAGCAGCTTGGGGTGCGTGAAGTGCTTGCGGGCGAACGCACTGAACGACGTGAATAGGGACAAGCGCGTGGCATCGACCACCGTTTGCCATTCCGCGAACTCCAGGGCGTTGTGCGCCGGTTTGTTCACGAATTTGTTCATGCCGATGTTGTACTTCACCTCGGCTTCGGCCATGAAGTCCTTGAGCTTTTGGCCTGCCCCGGCCTCGATCTGTTCAAAGACCTCGGCCAAGGCGTCGAGCCCCGCGGGGATCTCGAGAGGACCATCGTCAAACCACACGGTGTAAGAGGGGTCGAGGCGAACGAGGTTCATTTCCTCGTTCACTTCGGCTCCAAAATCCTTGAAGTACCGTTCAAACACGTCCGGCATCCAGTACCAGCTCGGGCCCATGTCAAACGTGAACCCTTCCGCTTCAAATTTCCGAGCCCTTCCGCCCAGCGTGTCGTGTCGTTCCACAACGCGTACGCGGTGTCCGGCTTTGGCCAAGTAGCTTGCCGTGGCAAGGCCAGCAAAGCCGGCTCCGAGGACCAAAACCTCGTCGGGGGATGAAGTGGATGCTGCGTTCATGTCGATGCGATTGGATGCTTAGAACAACCACTTGCAAGGGAGCGATGTTCAACCATCGCTGCATCAAGTTAGGTGGAATGAGAGGCTTCTATTTGGGAACGAGTGAATATTTTTTGAGAACGAGTGGATTCGTGCCACAATTCTGAGGCCGACTACCTTTGTGACATGGCGCAGCAGACCCTCACGACCCTCCGAGAAGCAGTGGATGTTTTGGCTTTTGGTGCCCACCCGGACGACGTGGAGTTGTCGGCGGGAGGGACGCTGGCCAAACTTGCAAACCAAGGCAAGCGATGCGCCATCGTTGACTTGACCCGAGGGGAGCTCGGAACACGGGGCTCGGCCGAACTTCGCGACCGCGAGGCCGCCGCTTCGGCGTCCATCCTCGGCTTGGCCCACCGCGAAAACCTCGGCCTCGCCGACGGGTTCTTCGAAGTGAATGAGGACAGCCTGCGTTTGGTGGTGTCTGCCATCCGCCGCTTGCGTCCCTCCGTGGTCCTGGCCAATGCCCTCGAAGACCGCCACCCTGACCACGGCCGTGGCGCCGAGCTCGTGGCCCGCGCGGTCTTCCTCGCCGGCCTCCCCAAAGTCGTGACCGGTTCCGCAGACGCCCCCGAGCCCGCATGGCGTCCCCGCGCCGTGTACCATTACATCCAGGATTACGACCGCACGCCGGACGTCGTTGTGGACATCACGGGGCATCTCGACACGAAGTTCAAGGCGATTTTGGCCTTCGGATCACAGTTTCACGACCCCAATTCCGAGGAGCCCGCAACGCCGATCAGCAGTCCCGAATTCCTCGACCACGTGCGGGGGAGGGCCACCTCGTTTGGGCGTCCCGCAGGGTTCATGCACGGAGAAGGATTTGAAGTTCGGCGCCCCATTGGCACGGACTCGCTGTTGGATTTGGCTTGAGCAGGCTGCGGGTCAGCAGATTTCCCCAAACCGGCTCAACACGGACAGCACGTCCGACACCCCCACGGTTCCGTCCCCGTCGAGGTCGAAGGCACAGTTGGCGCTGCACCCAAATTCCGTCAGCATCAGAATGACGTCAGAGGTGGTGATGACGCCGTCTCCGTCGATGTCTTCGGTGCAAGGGAAGGGCGGATTGAAGGCACAATCGGCGTTGAAGATGGCTGCACTGAACCACGTGCCATTCTCTGCCCACCAGCGCTCGGAACTCTCCCCCGAGTGCATGGGGTTGCCATACAGGTGCATCGAAGGTGATCCCGTGGTGGTGCCCATGGCGCGCCACACGCGCACGGCGTTCTCGCCCTGGCTCCAAGTCAACGGTTGTCCTGCCTCGCACACTTCAGGTGTGGGGTCGTCAAGCACGCAATAGACCTTGGCGAAGTAGGCATTGTCTGCATATTGCGGCGCTTCCCCAAACACGCGCGCCACCCCATCTTCATCGATGCAAACCGCCGTGTATTCGTCGCAAGCGATGGCTGAAGCTTCGATGCCCCAATCCACATAGGCACGTGCCATGAAGGCCAGCAAGCGTCCACGCCGGTCGGGGTTGTCGAAGTGCGTGTCGGTGAACGTGTTCGCGAGCA